>DASXKZ010000121.1:0-21089 GCA_036496525.1 Candidatus Angelobacter sp. | reverse complement strand
GGCCGCCCGATCAGGATGAGTGGGAATCAGGTGCAGGTCCAGCCTGGAAACTTGCCACAGGAAACGGAACCAGATAAAAAACCGCAGATACCAGCGCAGCAGAATGAACTGGAAAATTGGAACACTCACGTAGACGTACCAATACCCGGCGGCCGTCAGGTGCAAGTGGCCGCCCTGGGGTATGGCATACCAGGTTGCAGTGCTCAGAAGAGCTGCCTGACTTCGCCAGCTCCACTGCCCCACGCTGAAGACGAGGGCCAGCAGTCCCAATTCCACCGGGACCGAGTTGCGCAGGCTCATTGCCGAGTCAATGGCGGCAACAAATTTCGGCAAGTCTTGCTGGCGGATGATCCGGCGCGTTAGAAAAGCCTTCACAATCGGGCGAAGGCGTGAATGGACCAGCAACTCGGCGCCAATCAGTACAGGCAATGCCACCAGCAGGCGCACGTGGGCCTCAATGTCATGCAGGAACGGAAGTTTTACGGATGCACCTGCCAGATGATGTCCCAGGGCCGATAGCAGCAATAATGGGGGCCATGCAATCAGCGTGATTACCAGGATCCGCCGAGCCAATAACTCCATGTGATCTCCGGCAAGGTGGGAGCGCCGGAACATCTGGAAGATAGGCCCGCCCATCACCAGCGAGAAATCAGGCGGCTCTTCACTCACCAAGCGTGGCATGGGCCGATCTTGCAATTCCTGCCGGACTTCGCTGACGTTCTTCATGCCATTGCCACTTATGTTGGCGCGGAGCGTTCGCCTTCCCACACTCTCTCAGATCCAGCGGCGATTGCGTGGCGGAAATGGTTTAACGATCCGCACCAACTCAGATGAAATGATCTTAGGACGAATTGTTACACGGCCCTCAGTGGCAAAACTGACAGTTTTAGGATTTTAGGTGCCGAATCTTTCAGCGGCGCGAGCGCGCGCTTTGGCGGCTTCTTCTTCACGGTTTTTGGGTGGCGCAGTAGTTTCCAGCGAGCGTAGAAGCCGATTTGAGATGGCGGCGATCTCCTCTATGGCTGCCTGAAACGACTCCTCATTGGCCTTGGACGGCTTATTGAAACCGGTGATCTTTCTCACAAACTGTAGCGATGCGGCATGGACCTCTTCATTGGTAACTGGCGGATCAAAGTTGAAAAGCGTCTTGATGTTTCTGCACATCTTTTGAAATCCTTTAAGAATTTGGTTTGGCACGGGGGACATCCGAGCCGCACACTACTTATTGCCCCTCGATATTATTGCGCCCCCTCGATAACTTAGATTCCAAGGAGCCGCCTACCGGCTCAGGATTTCACGTCTTAGGCCGCGCGAGCCACACCGACCGCTGGATCGGGATGAAACCTTTTCACAGCCAAAGTGCCGGCCACGATGAACAGCACTAGCAAGATTCCTTCCGCAATCGTAAAAGGAGGCTCGGTTCCTTTTGGGGCCAGGGCGTGGAGCGCAGGAATCTTGAGGAAGCTCTGCCCGATGAGTGCGACACAGTTGAAGTAAAGAGCGATCACAGCGGTGACAACATAAACGGTGCGCCATTTGCCGGCCATGCGGAAGGAATAGCGCGCCGGGATAGTGAGAGCAAGAATAAGCAGGGACAGAATCGCAAGAATGATGCCGGGCGTAATGTGCTCGAAGGGAAAGCCCAAGCCGGTCAAGCTGGTTAGAGCGGTGGTCGCCAGAAAAAGAGCGGTCATGCCGTCAAGCCGCTTGCCGCCGAACATTCCAAACAACACGATCAAGCCGGAGCCAATGCCAATCAGGCTGATAATCACGTGGATCAAGGTGTACGTTGCCAGAGACATACCGAAGAGCATGCTGAGCCTCCTTGCCGAAACAAGCCGAATCCTACGCTCGTCGAGAAGAAAATGCCATTGATCGTCAAGCAACGGAGGCCAGCTTGATGCGAGCGGTCACTTCACAACTAGAAAAGTTGTGACGCTACGCGAGACGTTGCCAATGGTCCCGGTAACGGTCACAGTGTACGTTCCGGGAGGAGTAGAAGAACCGGGATTTTTTGTAGTGCTAGGGCGCGGACTGCTTCCTCCGCATGAGGCCAGGGCCAACAGAAAAGTTGCGCCTGCCAGAGCAGTAAATGCGCGTTTACCACGCTTTGAGAGCGCCACCGCCGCGATCAAACCCAGCACAGCAATAAGATTTGGCGGCAACCCAGGATGGGATGCAGGCAAGGCAGCAGCAGCAGCAGCGGTGGTTGTAACCGGAAGCGAAAAACTAAAATTCGCGCCTGGATTGATGTCCCCGACAGGAGGAGTCGTGCAACTAGCCGCGGGAGCTGTAAGTGAACAGGAAAGAGTCAGGCGTCCGCTAAAACTGCCTCCGCCAATCGCGGTCAAGCCCACGAAGGCGGTAGTGCCTGCCGGGACGGTTACGCTTGAGCTTGAAAATATCCAGCCAAAATCAGTAGGACCAACAACGAAACCAGTGAGTTGAACCTGATGTGGGCTTCCAGCGGCATTGTCGGTGATCGTCAAGGTCCCGGTTTTTGTCCCAGCCGACGCAGAAATCACAGATACAGGAATAAAGTCAGTTTGCCCTGGAGCGATCGATTGTGGGACATGCGGCGGCTCTCCGGAAACCTGAAACAGGGTAAACTCGCCGCTTGTGGCTGCGCCGCTGATTATGAGCGGAGCCGTACCTGTGTTCGTGATAAAAATGTCGGCTGAAAAAGCGCCAATAACGCCCTGTCCAGCAAGATTTGAGCCCACATCGGCTGACGATGGCGCCTGGAAAATGGGCGCCTGGCCCCAGGCTGGCAGAACCTGAGCCAGAGCCAGGACAACAAAAAATATCCGAAGAAACCGCATGGCAGTACTCCTTGAGCGGCACCCGACAAACTGTTTATGACAGGATAGTGCGCCTGCATGAGAAAATTCAATTTTGCAATACTAACGTCGGCGGGCGAAATCCTGAGCGCAGCGAAGGACTTGATAATGCTTCCTTTCAAATTGGTTTATACGGACGACTATTACCTGCCGATCGGCGCGCATGTTTTTCCGGCGGAGAAATACCGGCTGATCCACAAGCGATTGCTGGAGAGCGGGCTGGCTGAGCCGGAGGACTTCATCACTCCCAAACCGGCGCACGATGAAGATATCCTGCTGGTGCATACGCGTGAATACGTGCACAAGCTGAAGACGGGCACGCTTTCAGCACAGGAAGAATTGCAGATGGAAGTGCCGTACTCACCGGAACTGGTGAAGGCGTTCTGGCTGGCGGCGGGAGGATCAATACTGGCGGCGGACATGGCGTTGCGCGACGGCATTGCGTGCAACATTGGCGGCGGATTCCATCATGCCATGCCTGACCATGGCGAAGGATTCTGCGTGATTCACGATGTGGCTGTGGCCATCAAACGCATGCACCAGGAAGGCAAGCTCAATCGTGCCATGACGGTGGATTGCGACGTACACGACGGCAATGGCACGGCAGTGATTTTTCCGCCCAAGATCAGGCCCGGCCATCCCTTGCCGAGCGCAAGCGCCAGTAGCTGCGATATTCATACAAAGCACGAAGACCACTTCCAGCATAATCCGGGCGAACTGGATGTGTTTACGATCTCATTGCACCAGGCGCACAACTATCCCGCGGTGAAGCCGCCCTCGTCGATTGACATTAATCTGCCCGATGGGACGAATGATGACGAGTATCTTGGCTGGCTGGACCAGTCGCTCAGTTCGGCCTTCCGGCATTTTGCGCCCGAGCTGTTGTGCTACATTGCCGGGGCCGACCCGTATAAAGAAGACCAGTTGGGCGGATTGTCATTGACGATTGAAGGCTTGAAGAAACGCGACGAACTCGTGATGAAAGTGGCGAAAGAGCGCGGCGTCCCGGTGATGGTGACGTATGCAGGCGGATATGCGCGGCATGTGGAGGATACAGTGACCATCCATTGCAATACCGTGCTGGCGGCGAAGGAGATTTTTACAAAGTAGTTTAGCCTGGAGGCAGAAAGTACTATGCGTTGGCTGTGCTTTGTAATTCTTGCATGTGCGGTTGCGTGCGCCCAGACGCCTGCGGACACAAACCCCTTGCACAACACTGATCCAGAGAAGGCCCTGATAACCGCGGATGACGTGACTCTTTTCTGGAAAGCGTATGACTATTGGCAGTACGATCTGAAAGCCGATCCAGCCAAGCTTGCCGAGACCCTGCAAAAGCAGTACCTGGATTCAGGCTCGCAGGGCGTGAAGGACTTTATTCCCCGGCGGATTGTAAGTGCACAGCACCTGGCCGAACAGATACTGCAAGCCCGCGCGTACTACGAAAGCACAAGAAGCAATGATCAGCGCATCCACAATGCCTTACCGGAAATCCGAAGAGATTTTGCAAAGTTGAAAAGCTGTATCCTGACGCCGTGTTTCCGCCTGTGTATTTCGTTGTCGGAGCGATCAGCTCCGGCGGCACCAGCACCGAGCACGGGCTGATGATCGGCGCGGAAATGTTGTCGGACAAGAATCCCCTGGTTCCAACAACCGACCCCGTGGCAATCGTTATGCATGAGCTTACACATTTTCAGCAGCAGCATCCGGACAGCGACCTGCTTGCTGCCTGCATGCGAGAGGGCGCGGCAGATTTTGTGGCAGAGCTTGTAGCGGGACGCAATATCAATGAACAGAACAAGCCCTACGGGGACTCTCACGAAGAAGCGCTGTGGCAGAAATTCCAGGAAGACATCAAACGCAAAGACCGCCAGAATGACTGGCTTTATAACTATGGCGAAGGGAAGCGTGTCGGCCCGCCCGACCTGGGCTACTACATGGGATATAAAATTTCCCAGGCACTCTATGAGTCGGCTAAAGACAAGATCTCAGCCCTGAGAATGATCATTGAAATGCGCGATCCGCAGCAAATCTATGAGCTAAGCGGCTACGGCAAGCGCTTCAGCTACCAGGACGTGAAATAGCATGAAGCTACAACTTGTGCGTCACGCAACACTATTGCTGGAATATGCCGGGATGAGAATCCTGGTGGATCCCATGCTGAGCGAGGCGGGAGCCATGTCGGCCATTCAGAATTCGCCGCAGCCTCGTCCAAACCCGCTGGTGCAGCTGCCGTTTCCCGTCGAACAGGTTCTTGACGGCGTGCAATTGGTGTTGGTGACGCACACACACCGTGACCACTGGGACGATGCGGCGATCCAGCTTGTGCCCAAAGACCTGCCGCTGCTGTGCCAGCCGGAAGACATGAAGAAGATGGAAGCGGTATATTTTGTAAACGCTTCTGCTGTGCATGACATGAAGCACTGGAGCCATATCTGCATTACGCGCACGCCGGCGCAGCATGGATCGGGCGAGATTGCGCGAGCCATGGCGCCTTCCAGCGGATACGTGCTCACCAGCGCGGGCGAGCCTACGCTTTATATCACGGGCGATACCATCTGGTATGACCAGGTAGCGGAGACCATCAAGCAACACAATCCGCAGGTAATTGTCGCAAATGCCGGCGCGGCGCAGTTTCTGCATGGCGATCCCATTACCATGACTGCCGGGGACGTTGTCCGCGTATGCCGTGCAGCGCCGCAGGCGCAAGTGGTGGCTGTCCATATGGAAGCGATCAATCATTGTTTGCTCACGCGTGCAGAACTGGCGCAGCAGGCGCAGGACGCAGGCGTGCGGGTGACGATTCCTGAAAATGGGGAGGACGTGGCATTGCAGGTCGGCGCAGATGAACGCCGATAAAAATAAATTTAGCCGCGAATTGCGCGAATAAGCGCGAATGGAGTCCAGTGAAAGAGGCGGCCAGCCCGCTTTCTAAGAATTCCTTGAGGCGACAGTTTTTCTCTCGGGAACAATTCTCTTCGAAACAATATGACCCAAGGCGACCCACGTAAGAGATTGAGAACACTGGGATCTCGTGTGTAACTTTTTGTGAAGTAGAGAATCTTTACGTTAAGCAGAGGGAGAAAAAATCCAGAGCTGCACAACTCTTTTGGGCCTTAAGGGTTCTTACCTAGGAGAGCAAAAACCATGAAATGCGAAATCTGCAAAACGATTGAAAAACTGGGACTTGACCCGGCAACGCATAATCCATGGGTATGCGCGGATTCCAAGTCTCCCAGGCTGGCATTGCATAAAGCGCAGATAGCGGTTCATCACTTTTATCACGGGGCATGGGCGCTTTTTCAGACTAAGTGGCACCATGCCGGGCATCGCCTATTGCAGCGGGCGCAATACGTGACGCTGGGGCTCTAAAAAAAGATCTGGACTTTCGTATTTATTTTGCTATAGTCAGAAGTGCTCTAGCGGTTTATCCGCTAACTCTAAAAAACAAGACGCAACGGTAACCGCCGTTGCGTTTTGTCGTTTTAGGGCTGCGACCCTCTGCCGATGCTCTCAGCATGGGGTCATGTGGGGTCGGCTGGGGTCGAATTGGGTCGAAACCGGGGGGAGGGGAGGGGTGGGCGAAAGGTACAGACCGGGCGCATACCTGACAGATTAGACCGGGAGGATACCTGACACTGCGAAGGATGGCAGGCGCGAGTTAAAAAAGAGCGCATGCCATGGAAAACGAGCAGTGTGATGGAAGAGAAACTGCGGTTTGTCTTTGAGTATGAACAGGGGCATCGATCGATGACGGAGCTGTGCCAACGGTACGAGATCGCGCGGGAGACCGGATATGTGTGGATTCGAAGGTATCGCGAGCGAGGGCTGGACGGGCTGGTGGAGCAAAGCCGTGCGGCAAGGCGGCATGGGAACCAGACACCAGCGGAGATCGAGCAGATGGTGTTGGAACTGCGGCAGGCGCATAGCCGATGGGGACCGCGGAAGTTAAAACGAATCCTGGAGCGGGATGAGCCGGGGCGAGTATGGCCGGCAGCGAGTACGATCGGAACGCTGTTGAAACGAGAAGGGTTGGTGGTAGCGCGAAGGAAACGTAGGCGGACCACGCCCTACAGTGAGCCGTTGGCACATGCCGATGGCCCGAACCGGGTGTGGTGCGCGGATTTCAAAGGCTGGTTCCGAACGGGAGATGGGCGGCGGATTGATCCGCTGACCATCAGCGATGCCCACAGCCGGTATCTGTTGCGCTGCCAAGCGGTGGAGAAGACAGACACGGCGCGAGTGCAGGCGATCTTCGAAGCGTGCTTTCGCGAGTATGGCATGCCGGAGGCGATCCGAACCGACAATGGGGCGCCGTTCGCTTCTACAGCCATCGCCGGGCTATCGCGGCTGGCGGTGTGGTGGATGAAGCTGGGGATTGTGCCGGAGCGGATCGAAGCCGGACACCCGGAGCAGAACGGGAGGCATGAGCGAATGCATCGCACACTGAAGCAGGAGACCGCGATGCCGCCGGCAGCCAACCGACGAGAGCAACAACGAGCGATGGAGAGATTCCGTCAGGAATACAACCAGGTGCGTCCGCACGAAGCGCTGGGAATGCAGACGCCGGATGCAGTGTATGAGCCGTCGGTGCGAAGCTTTCCCGTGCGCGTGCGAGAACCGGAGTATCCGGACGATATGCAGGTACTTAGTGTGAAATCTCAAGGGCAGTTCCGCTGGAAGAAGCAGGACGTGTTCTTGAGCGAAGTTCTTTGGGGCGAGCCGGTCGGTTTATTGCCCGTGGATGATCGCTGGTTCACCGTCTATTTTGCCCAGTTTCCCATTGCACGATTTGACAGTAAGCAACTGCGAGTGATGCCGTTGCCCAAAGCAGGGGTTGACTACAAGGCTGATGCAGGGAAAGGGGAAGCGTCCCCTTCCCCTGCACCCCATCCCCTCAAACAAGAGGAGAAGAAAGTGTCAGGGATGTGCCCGGTCTAAAATGTCAGGGATCCTCCCGGCTGTTCAGAAAAGATCGGGTGATCGTCGTGATCGGGTCATCGGGTGATCGGAAAACAAAAGGCTTATCACGGATGACATGGATTTTTGTTCCCCGGAAATGGCAGAATTCGAGTCAATTTTTAACCGCAATTTGTATGAATGCGCCTGGCTTTGTCGAGGCCGAAATCCTTCAACTCGAAGCCCAGGGGGCGCGCCCGCAAGGCGGCCCAGAAGGAATAGATCCCTCGCTGCGCTCGGGATTTCGCCTGCGGGCTCACGCCTTCGCAAAGAACGCTCAGGCTCACGCCCGCATACCGGCTCAAGTTGTACAATTTAGGCAATCAGGCAAGGCGCGAATCCAGCAGCACTGAAGCAGCAGAGGCAGATCAAATCTTATGGACTCCTCGATCATCCGCCAACTCAGGAAAATTGCAGGGAAAGACGCTGTTCTGGACCGTCCGGAAGAGCTCATGCTCTATGAGTATGACGCGGGCGTGGACAAGCACCGTCCAGGAGCAGTGGTGTTTGCCCAGACGACGCAGCAGGTATCGCAGATGATGAAGCTGGCCAGCGACAAGAAGATTCCCGTGGTCCCACGCGGCGCAGGCACGGGGCTGAGCGGCGGGGCCATTGCGCGGCGCGAGGCGATTGTGCTTTCACTGGCGCGGATGAACAAGATTCTGGAAATTGACGTTCCCAACCAGCGCGCTGTGGTGCAGCCCGGAGTGGTGAACCTGGAGCTGAGCAATGCCACGGCAAAGTACGGCTATTATTACGCACCCGATCCTTCCAGCCAGAAGGCCTGCACTATCGGCGGGAACGTAGCGGAAAATTCCGGCGGTCCGCATACGCTGGCGCTGGGCGTGACCGTAAATCACGTTACCGGTCTGGAAGTGGTGCTGCCGGATGGAAAAGTGATTGAGCTGGGCGGCAAAGCGCAGGATTCTACCGGACTCGATCTGACCGGTTTTTTTGTAGGCTCTGAAGGCACGATGGGCGTGGTGACTCGGATCACCGTGAAGCTCACCAAACTGCCGGAGCATGTAACCACGCTGCTGGCCATCTACAACACGGTAGAAGATGCGGCTAATACTGTTGTGGCGATTACGCAGAGCGGCGTTACGCCGGCGGCTCTCGAAATGCTGGATGGCTGGATGGTGCGCTGTGTTGAAGCCAACGTCCACGCGGGATATCCGGAAGATGCGGCGGCGGTGCTGCTGATTGAGCTTGAGGGCATGCGCGAAACCGTGAACGAGCAGGCCGAGGCCGTGAGCACCGTCTGCATGCAGCAGAAGGCGCGGGAAGTACGCCACGCCAAAGATGAGAAACAGCGCCAGCTCCTGTGGCTGGGACGCAAAACCGCTTTCGGCGCCGTGGGCCGCGTTTCATCTTCTTATTACACGCAGGATGGCGTCATCCCGCGGACCAAAGTGCCATACACGCTGGCCGAGATTGAGCGCATCAGCAAAAAGTATGGGCTGATTATCGGAAACGTGTTCCATGCCGGCGATGGCAACCTTCATCCGCTGATTCTTTTCGATGGCCGCGATCCCAGGCAGACCGAAAACAGCCGCAAGGCCGCCAAAGAAATCATGGCGTGCTGCCTGAAATTTGGCGGATCGATTACGGGCGAACACGGCGTGGGCTTGGAAAAAATGGGATTGATGACAGCCATGTTCACTGAGGACGACTTGGAAGTCATGGTGCGCTTGCGCAATGCCTTCAATCCTGAGTCAATCCTAAATCCGCAGAAGATGATTCCTGATCTTCATTTCTGCCGCGAAATTACCGGGCCGCTGCCCAAAGCCAAGTTTGAGCCTGTGGCTGGGTTAACAGTATGAAGAGGCCGGCATGAGCACCATGACATCACTGGCTTCAGTCGATCGCGAACTCGCCGCGATTGTGGGCGAGAGTAACGTCCGGCGCACCGACTTTGAAATCAATGGAGTGGTTCCAGCGGCAGTTGTCTATCCCAGTTCCGCCGACGAAGTGGGCGCGATTCTGCATCTGGCAAATGACCATGATCTGATTGTGGTCCCGGCGGGCGGGCTCACCAAGCAACAGATTGGTTGCGTGCCTGAGCGGATTGATATTCTGCTGAGCACCACACGGCTGAATAAGGTTGAAGAGTACGATCCGGGCGACCTGACTATCGCCGTGCAGGCAGGCATGCCGTTTGCAGAGATGCAGCGCCAACTGGACCCACATCAGCAGTGGGTGCCGTGCGATGCCGCCAGCCTGGAACATGCGACAATCGGCGGATTGCTGGCCACGGGCGCGGCGGGGCCACTCAAATCAACGTTCGGCCACATGCGCGACTTCTGCATCGGCATACAGTTTGTGACGGCCGATGGCAAAGTCGTAAAGGGCGGCGGTCGAGTAGTAAAGAATGTCGCGGGCTATGACTTGATGAAGCTGCTCACCGGCAGCTATGGGTCGCTGGCAGTAATCACGCGGGCCAACTTCAAGGTCTTCCCACGTCCTCGACAGACTCGGACGTTTGTCTGTTCGTTTCACTCGCTGGAAGAAGCGCTGCAATTCCGCACACGGCTGTTTCAGTCGCCGCTCACGCCCATGTGCATGGAAATTATTTCTCCGGGAGCTTCAGAGTATCTGCAGGACCAGGGGACGGTGCGCGATCCCGATCACTACTCGCCGGAGCAACCCGTGTCATTGCCTGCAGTGGAGTGGCAGATTGTGCTGCGCGCAACCGGAAGCGACAACATTCTTGGTCGCTATGCGCGTGAGCTGGGTTCGGCGGTGACGCGCACTCTGGCAGGCCCGGAAGAAGAGCAGTTCTGGGGATGGGTTTCACACTTTGAGCAGAGCGTATTGGCGCGGCACAGAAATGCCATGGTGATCTATACGCATCTGGCCATCCAGAACGTGGGGCCTACTTTGCAGGCGCTGCAACGCATGGCTCCCGATTACAACATGATTCCCGCCGCCGTTGGACGCGCGGCCACCGGCAACCTGGTGCTGGCACTCATGCCACTGTCCGTGGATCCGCCTTCAGCCATGCAGTATGCCAACTGCGTTTCGGCCTTTCGCGGGATGCTGCCGCCCGGCTCGTCGGCAGAAGTGGCGCATTGCCCCACGGAGGCCAAGCCTCACTTTGATATATGGGGAACCACGCCTACGGACGTGAACATGATGCGCGCGGTGAAGCGGGCCATCGATCCGAAAAATATTCTGAACAGGGGAAGATTCATTGTCTGAGTCATTATCCGGAACCACGGCGTTCGAACCTGGCGCTCCACACATGCATGATCCGGACCTGCACCCGCCGACGGGTATAGCAAAAGACGCGCCAAGCTGGGAGCTGCTGTCAACGTGCGTCCATTGCGGGCTGTGCCTGAACCATTGCCCCACGTACAAAGTGTTGGGCATGGAGATGGATTCACCGCGCGGACGCATCTACCAGACATTGCAGGTGAATGAAGGCAAGATGCCATTGGGGGAAACATTTGTCCAGCACATTGACCGCTGCCTGGGCTGCGTTGCCTGCGAAATCGCCTGCCCTTCCGGCGTGAAATATGGACGCATTGTGGAGCGGGCGCGAGCACAGATTGAGCAGGGGTATAGGCGACCGTTCGTCCAGCGCGTGCTGAGGAATTTCTTTTACAACAAGGTGATTCCAAATTTCCACACGCTGAGCCTCGTAGCCAAGCTGATGCGTTTTTATCAAACGTCCGGACTGCAGACGCTGGTGCGGAAATCCGGTTTGCTGAAGCTGATGGGCGTGGCCGACCTGGATAAGCTTTCTCCGCAGATCGACAAAGAATTTTTCTTCGATGAGATTGGAAAGGTGTTTCCTGCTATTGGCGAGAAGCGCGGGCAGGTAGCCTTTGTTGCCGGATGCATCAATAACGTCGCATTCTCGCATTTGAACAGGGCCACAGTGAACGTCCTTACGCAGAACGGAATTGAAGTCCACATTCCAGCAGGGCAGGGCTGCTGCGGCGCGCTGCATGCCCATGCCGGATTGCGGGAAGAAGCGCGTGAGCTGGCACGCCACAACATCAATATTTTTCTGGGCGGCGACTATGACGCCATTGTGACCAACGCCGCTGGCTGCGGATCGAATATGAAGGAATATGACGACCTGCTGGAAAATGATCCGGCATATCTTGGGCGAGCGAAGGAATTCAAGGCCAAGATGAAGGACGTGACGGAATATCTGGCGGGAATCGGACTGGTTGCGCCGAAAAAGAAGATCGGACAGAAGGTGGCATATCAGGACCCATGCCATCTGGCCAATGCGCAGCGTATCCGCACGCAGCCGCGCGAATTGCTGGCGGCGATAGGATGCGAACTGGTGGAGTTGCCACACTCTGACCAATGCTGCGGCAGCGCCGGCGTGTACAACGTCTCGCAGAACGAACTTTCCATGAAGATCCTTGAGAAAAAGATGGAAGACGTGACCTCCGTATCTTTTGACATGTTGGCCACGGCCAACGTGGGCTGCATGATCCAGTTGCGTGCCGGAGTGCAGCAGCGCGGGTTGAATACTCCGGTGAAACACGTGATGGAATTGCTGGATGAGGCGTATGGGAGCAGTAGTTAGTATTTAGTACTTGGCAAAAGCGGTTGTGCAGGCGGCTTGGGCTAAAGGCAAGAGCCCAAGAGCCAGGAGCCGAATCAACGTTCACAAACGGAGAACCAATCATGGCGACGCAAGCCAAACCCGAAGTAAATGTCCAACAGGCAGTGCCGTTCTTCATGGTTACGAGCATGGAAGCATCGCTGCGGTTCTATGTGGAAGGACTCGGCTTCGTCATGACCAAGAAGTGGACGCCCGAGAACGAGCGCAAGATTGAATGGTGCGCGCTTGAGGTCGGCACAGCAGCGTTGATGCTGCAGGAGTATCGGAAAGACTACCATCCGAACTCGGGCCGTCCGGATAGCAAGCTGGGGGTGGGCGTGAGCATCTGCTTCACTTGTAAAGACGCGCTGGCTCTTTACAAGGATTTCAAATCCCGCAAGATCGAAGCGAAGAGGCCGTTCGTCGGGAATGGGATGTGGGTCACGTCCGTGCAAGACCCCGATGGCTACAAACTCGACTTCGAAAGCTTTACCGATGTCCCGGAAGAAACGGTTTTTTCAGAGGGCTGAGAAACGTACTGAGCGCTGAAAATTGCAATCGGCATTGCAACATTACAAACGCATGGCAATTGGTGCAGAAGTCGGAAAAGCCATGCTTGAAGCGCTGAGTTTAAGGTGTTCCAAAGTTTTAGGCAGCGCTGAACCACTGTTCAGAAAAACCGGCAACTTGTGTGATTACTCTCACAGAAATGGGCCGGCAAGAGGCGCAAACTGTTGTTCAAATCCTGCGCGGTAACGTTATGCAGGTAACGTTACTAAGCTAGTGGATACAAAGCAGGGTTCTAAGGTCTTTGAGTGATTCGCGGTTGCGTTCACTCCTAGAACAATAGTGAAGCTATGAACAGAGTCGTAAACAAATTCGTGCAGGCCCATGACCGGTATTTGGAACTCGACCGCATTCGCACCGAATGCACCAGCCCCGCGCAGCGCGAGTCAGTACACATTGCGTTGATGACGGCGTACCTGGAAGTTCAGCACCACGCAAAGCAGATTGCCGGCCTGCAGTTTGCCGACGGCATGGACTTTGCCGAAGTGAACTAAAAGTCACTCCTTGCCGGCATGCTTTTGCTGACAGGACTGAGAAGTTACGCCCCGGAACAGCTTCAGTTTTGCTGAACGGGGCTGAAAAAATCGATCCGCCAGAAACCCCTCATCTCAGAATTTGCGTCTAATTATCAACGCCACTGCTGTACTATGTACTCGTGCGGCTGGAACCTGAACGATCCAGCTTAAGCGTCAAATCTCCCTGGGAGGTGGCTTCCCAATGCCACTGGCTCGCATTCTTACGCGCAATCCGGAACGGACAGCCGACCTTTCCAACCAATTGAAACAACAGGGTTACAGCGTTGAAGTTGCGCCTCCGGACCAGGCCAATCTTGCCCCAGCCGATCTGGAAATAGAATTTGAAGTCTGCGAGCGAGCAGACGTGCTGGACCGGGCCGCTGACCTGGCCACGGAAATTGGGGCTGACGTGGCCGTGGCTCCCGGCATTTTGCAGATGCCGCCAAAGCCGGCAGCAGAGCCGATTATGTACGGATCGACAGCGCCGCAGCCTCTGGAGCCTGAGCCGATTGCGGTCAAACCGACCGTGGTTAAGCCGGAACCGGCAACTGTGATGAAAGCTGAATCGGACCTGGCGGCTGGGCATGCCCCAGAACGTGATCCAGAGCGCGATTTTGAAGCTGCCTTTGCTCCCGTGATTGAAATGCCGGCAGCGGCACAAGCCAGCAGTGAAGTTGTTGATGTGCCGGTCATGGAACATGAGCCATTGCCGCCAGTAGCATTTTTGGAAGAATCACCGGCCACGGAGCCGCTAGCGGCTTCCGCGATTTTGGATCATCAACCTGAAGTGCATTACGCTGAAGACCATAGCGCAGAACAAGCTGTTCTGCCCCCCCTTGTTTTTCCAGAGCCGCCGCGTCCTGCTGATCCCATGCCTTATCTCGCGCAACTGACGCCTTTTAGCGGCAGGTCTGCCCGAAGTGATGCAGATAAAGAAGACAAGCGGAGCGCCGCTTCAGTGGTTCCTGCACACGAGTCTTCTCACGAGGTTCGGGGGAAGAAGGTTCTGCAAGATGGTGCAAGAGTCGCAGCGCAGACGTGGGCCGGCGCGCTGGCCCTGGCGGCATCCACCAAGGCTTCTGTTCGCGATCATTTTCAGGAATACAGAAAGCGGGCGCAGGTGCGCTCTGCTGAAGCCCGGGCGGAGCATGCCGCACGCCTGCTTGATCTGGAGCAGCGCCGCACAGAAGCGCATCAGCGTGCCGCGGAACTGGAACTTGCGCGGGAACAGGCAGCAGCACGGCTGATGGAACTGGTCCGCCAGCGCGAACCCGGATTGCCTCCGGAACGTTTGCGCGAGCAGATGCCTTTTGAGCCGGCTTTGCCGAAGCAGAGCCAGCCTTCACCAAGCTATTATCAGCGTCCGCCGTTGCAGGATCACCGTCGAGAAGCGCCGCCAGTCGCAGCGTTCAGAAAAGAGTCGGCTGTAAGGTCAGCGCGCGCCGTCATCACCGCTACGCCAATGCAGCTATGGCGCAGCATACATCCGCCGTTGCGCCCAATATTGACGGGGGCCGCTGCCGTGAGCGCGCTGTTCATCATGGGAATCGTCCTCGGCCTGTTCCATTCCCGTCCGCCATTGGCCAGCACTGCAACTCATCCATCCAATGGAGTGACCGTGCAGACCGGCGCGCAGAGTGGAGTAACAGTACAAACCGGTACGCCTAAACCGCAGGCGGCGCAGCCCGTAGCAGCATCGGCGCAAGCCAAGCCGCTGCCGGGACAATCTGCGCTGGGCACGCAGGCGCAAGCAGCGGCAACCGTAGCCAAGCCATCGCCTCGCGTGCGGCAGGCCCGCCTGGTAGCGGAGCAATCTGAAAAAGAGATTGGCGAGGACGTGACGATCCGGCACTACTCGCGTCCTGTGCCCACGCAGAAACCAAAGCAGTCTGGCCAGCAGGCAGGATTGAAACATTTTTCTGATCTGGAAAACTAGATTCTGAAGAGAGAGCTAGCCGGTGCTTGAGCGCCGGCTTTTATTTTTTTCCGATGACAATTTTAGCGTCGTAAAGGTCGCCCCGGACTGCGCGGGACCAACTTGATATTGACCCACTCGTGCAGAGACGTGAACGGAAAATCGAGGCGCTCAATCGTATCGGCAAACCCGGCCCGTTGCACTTTGAGCAAATGTGGCTGCCGTGACAGATGCGGAACCACATAGCGGCCATAAGAAGTTGGCGCTAGCTCCTTGTCATCGAGAAAGACCGTGACATCTGGCGGGCTGCAGACAATCACGGTTTCCACGCCCATGAAATACCAGCCTCCAAACGCTCCAACCAGAATTAGCAGCAGGAGGACCAGAACGATTATGCGGAACGCGCCTCCTCCGGGCTGTGCTGGCGGATAATCGCTGGGCGTAGCGTAAACCGGCGCGGCAACTTGCGGCGCTGGTTCAATTCGAGGTGACTCAACTGACGCTGGTCTCACTGAAGTTGGCTGGATTGGAACAGCTACAATGGGCCGATCTTCAGTCTGATCTTCAACCAGACGCGTCATGGCTGCTGGCATCGATTCCACTCCGGAGGACGCGGGTGTAGCGACGACCGGCTCTGTTGTCGTTTGCTCCGTGCTAGCAGGAGTTGCACTGATCGGATCGATAATGACCGGCTGGGTAGCTTCGAGTGTTGGAGTCGCTGGCGCAATGTGCGTTTCCGGCACGGAAGCGGTGGCCAATCCGGCTGACGCTGGCTGTCCGCAATTTGTACAGAAGTTGGTTCCGGGCTCGAACTTACTTCCACAGTTTGTACAGAATGCTATGGACGAAGTCGCCGCCGGAGCCGCTTCAGCAGGCGGCGAAGCAGCCGCGACAAAAGGAGCGTCTTCAGTAATCGGCGTAACCGCCGCCACGACAGCAGAAGCGGGTTCCGCAACCGATGCGTTCAGCCGTTTGCCGCACTCCGTGCAGAAAACAGAACCGGAATCAGCCTGCGCACCGCAGGAAGAGCAAACTGGACGCGTCACCGAGACCGCGGCGGAAGGATGTGCCGCAGCCGGCATCAGCTTGCCGCATGACGTACAGAAGCTTGCAGATTCCTCTACCTGACTGCCGCACGACGTACAAAGCGCCATTCACTTTGCTCCAGGCATTCGCAATGCGCCACTTGCTTCTTGGCGCCAGAACCCAAGACGTGTACTGAACTTACTTTCCTGCCGCAATCTTCTCTACCAATTGTGAATAGTCGGTCTTCTCGATCCCGTAAACCTGCTTGTTGAACTCGTCCACCTTCTGCGAGTAGTTCATGGAGCAGAATTTTGGCCCGCACATGGAGCAGAATTTGGCTTCTTTGTAGTAATCGTCGGCCAGCGTCTCATCATGCATGGAGCGAGCAGTTTCCGGATCCAGCGACAAGGCAAACTGCTTGTCCCAGTCAAAGGTATAGCGCGCATAGCTGAGCGCGTTGTCGCGGTCCTGCGCTCCCGGACGGTGCCGTGCTACATCCGCAGCGTGCGCCGCGATCTTGTAAGCGATGATTCCGTCTTTCACATCTTTTTCATTGGGCAGGCCGAGATGCTCCTTGGGAGTGACATAGCAAAGCATCGATGCGCCATGCCAGCCAATCATCGCAGCTCCAATGGCCGAAGTAATGTGGTCATAGCCGGGAGCAATATCGGTGACCAGCGGGCCCAGCGTATAGAACGGAGCGGCGTGGCACCACTCCACTTCTTTGTCGACCTGCTCTTTGATCTTGTCGAGCGGAACGTGGCCGGGGCCTTCAATCATCACCTGTACATCGTGCTCCCATGCTTTGCTGGTGAGTTCGCCCAACGTGCGCAGCTCGGCGAATTGCGCTTCATCGCTGGCATCAGCAATGCACCCAGGTCGCAGCCCATCGCCCAGCGAGTATGAAACGTCATACTTCTTCATGATCTTGGTAATGTCGTCAAAGCACTCGTAGAGAAAATTCTGCTTGTGATGATGCGCCATCCATTGCGCCAGAATCGCTCCGCCCCGGCTCACAATCCCGGTAATGCGCTTGGAAACCAGAGGCAGGTACTGCACCAGCACGCCCGCATGGATCGTCATATAATCCACGCCCTGCTGCGCCTGCTCTTCAATCACTTCCAGCATCAGGCTGGCGTTCAAATCTTCAATGCGCTTCACCCGCGAGACCGCTTCGTATATCGGCACGGTGCCAATCGGCACCGGTGAGTGCCGCAGGATGGCTTCGCGAATCTCATGGATTCCGCCGCCGGTGGAAAGGTCCATCACCGTATCGGCGCCAAAGTGGACGGCTGTGTGCAGCTTTTTCAGCTCCTCATCCACGTTGGAAGTAATGGCGGAATTGCCGATATTGGCATTGATCTTGCACAGCGACTCCACGCCAATCGCCATGGGCTCCAGCTCAGGATGGTTGATGTTGGCGGGGATAATCATCCGACCGGCAGCCACCTCCTCCCTGATCAGCTCCGGCTTCACCTTTTCCCGCTCTGCAACGTACAGCATCTCTTCTGTAATCAGCCCTTTACGGGCAAAGTGCATCTGGGAGACGTTGTCATCGCCGGTGTGGGCCGCCTGCTCACGGCGACGCACGATCCATTCTTCTCGGGGTTTGGCGGAGGTTTGCGGGGTGCTGTGGGTTGTACTCATGAGGTTCACCTTATGATCGGAAACTCTTTATTATACGCGCCATAAAAAGCGCTTGTGATCTGCATCACGCATCTTCATTAAGCCCCTTGATTCTTGCCCCCAGCGGGGATACCCTTTGAATAGCCATGTCACAGGAAACTAGCAAGCCGTTGCAGGTCAATGTAACCATAGTCCCCCGCAATAAATACCTCAAGTTTGGCGCCGCGATCACGTTAATCGTGCTTACGCTGGCATATCTGGCTTATCTGGGAGCGCAGGAAAGCAAGAGCTATTACGTCACCATTAAAGAACTGCACGCCATGGGTGATGATGTTTACAAAAAGAACCTGCGCGTCGCCGGAAACGTCTTACCGGGATCGATCAAGATGAGCGGCCCGCATGCCGATTTCCAGCTGGTGGAAAATGGCGAGACTCTCCGCGTTGTCTATAAAGGCTCAGAGCCGCCGCCGGATACCTTTAAGGACAATGCCCAGGCCCTGGCCATGGGTATCTATAAGCACGACGGCGTCTTTTATGCTAATGAGCTGCAGGCCAAATGCGCCTCAAAATACGCTCCGCAGCAGCAACAGCCGGGGGCCGCACCCGCCGCACAGCAGCCGTCCAAAGGATACTGAGGTCCGCCGCTGACGACTCCCGACGCTCCTCCTGTCCGCACTGAGAACGTCTCCAAAATTTATGGCCGCACCGCCGCGGTAAGAAAAGTCTCGCTCGCGCTGGAACCGGGGCGATTCTACGTCCTGCGCGGAGAGAACGGCGCGGGCAAATCCACGCTGCTGCGCATGATCGCCGGACTCAATGAGCCGACGGAAGGCACAATCCTGATTTACGGCACTCCCAACAAGCAGGCGCTCAATCGCATGGGCTATATGGCCCACGCGCCTCTGCTGTATGACGAACTTTCCGGCATGGAGAACCTGCGCTTTTTCGGCCAGCTTTACGGCGTGAGCTCTGACGAGCCTTTGGCCCAGGCCATGCAGCGCGTGGGGCTTGATCCAAAGTTGGAGCGCCGAATCGGCCAGTATTCCCAGGGGATGCGCCAGCGGCTCTCTTTGGCGCGGGCTATTTTTCATCAGCCGCAGCTGCTCCTGCTCGACGAACCTTTTTCCAACGTCGATCCTGATTCCGCCTTGCAGATTGCCAAACTGCTGGCGGATATGCGCTCGGGCGGCACTACGATTCTTCTGGTCACGCACCAGATCGGGCTGCTGGCCAATCTGGCGGACGAATATCTCATGCTCTCGCACGGGCAGCTGGTGGATCGCGGCTTCATGCCTGGAGTTCAAGTATGAACGCTGCCACGCAAGAGGCACAAAGCGACAAGCCGCGGGCGAGCATGTCCATCGCTAAGCTCACATGGATCAACGTTACCAAGGACCTCCGGCTGGAATGGCGTTCGCGTGACGTTTTCAACTCCATGATGTTCTTTGCGCTGGTGGTGGTTGTGGTCTTCAGCTTTTCTTTTGAGCGTGAAGATTCGCGGCCTGTCATGGGCGGGCTGATCTGGATTGCGTTTCTTTTCTCCACCACCATGGCGCTCAACCAGAGCTGGGCGCGTGAGCTGCGCAATGGCGTCTTGGACGCCTATCGCGTCTCACCGGCCCCTGCAGAGGCGCTCTTCCTGGGCAAGTGCTTAGGTAACTTTATTCTGGTGATGTTGCTGGAATGCCTGATGGCCCCATTATTCGTGGTCTTTTACAATTTAAGTGCGGTAGGGCCTCTCTGGCAGCTGCTGCTGGTCGCCGTTTTAGGTACGTGGGCGCTGGTGGTGAATGGAACGTTTTTTGCCGCTATGTCCATTCGCACGCGCAATCGAGAGCTCATGCTGCCGCTGCTTCTGTTGCCGATTTCACTTCCAGCGGTGATCAGCATGGTTGGGGGAACTACCCAGGTACTGAGCGGAGAAGGCTCACCCGCGGTACAGTTGAAATTTCTGGCAGGATTCTGCGTGATCTTTACCACGGCATGTTTCCTGCTGTTTGATACGGTGTTGAACGCAGAATGAAAACCAAACTATTTTTCGCTTTCGCCGCTTTTTGCTGCCTGTTCCTGGCTTTTGGGACTTACCAGGGGCTCGTGGTCGCGCCCACTGAAGCAACCATGGGCGACGTGCAGCGGATTTTTTATGTCCACGTGCCCGCGGCTACGGTCGCTTTCACGCTGTTTTTCGTCAACTTTCTCGCGTCCATTTATTACCTGTGGAAGCGCAGCGCAAAAGCTGACGCGCTGGCTGCTACAACGGCTGAAGTCGGCGTGGTCTTCTGCTCCGTGGTGCTGATTACCGGGCCAATCTGGGCGCGCTATGCCTGGGGTACGTGGTGGTCACCCTGGGACATGCGCCTGAATACCACGTTGATGCTGTGGTTGTTGTATGTCAGTTATCTCATGATGCGCCGCTCTTCAACGGCAGGTTCGACTTCAGTTTTAGCGGCGGCGCTGGCGGTTTTTTCTTTTCTCGATGTCCCGATCGTTTACATGGCCAACCGCTGGTTCCGGACGCACCATCCGTCGCCCCTGCTCTTCACCCCAAACATCGATCGCCGGATGGAAAACATTATGTTTATCAACATGCTGGCTTTCCTGTGCTTCAGCGCGTTGATTTGCTGGTTCCGCTATGAAATGGAACGCACGGCACAAAAAATCGACGCGGCCCACATCCAGCGCGCCGCTGGCGGCGCAGCCGGTATGATGCTCATTCCGGCAATGTTCTTCATGGCTCCGGGCCACGTCGCGCCCATTTCTTATCTGTGGGCGGGCTACCTGGCTGCATGGGGAATTTATGTTGGCTACCTGCTCTTTCTGATGAGCAAGTTGGCGCGATTGAAGAAAGAAGCGGCGGAGTTGGGTGCGTAGCAAGAACGCCCAGCGATTCCCTTGATCAAGTCTTGACTGCGGCCATCGCCATCGCTTCCGTGCGATTAAAGCGGTTCTAAGATTGCTGTATCCCGAATCACTAATCTCTATCCTCATGAATGCGCCATCCTGAGCCGCGCACGATGCTCTGCTCCTTTATTATGCTCCGGATGCGAGGCGAAGGATCTGCTCCGCTGCTCTTCAGG
>DASXKZ010000120.1:0-2984 GCA_036496525.1 Candidatus Angelobacter sp. | reverse complement strand
GTGCCGATCTTCATGATGCCGCTGGATTCCACCCAACTGAAACTAGATGAAGTAAAGCGCCCGCTGATATTCCAGGCAGGCACGCCACTAACCGATGCACTCACCATCCTTTATTTCCAATGGGGACACCAAACTCCGACGTTGTTTGATGTGATGACACTGGCTTATATCCTTAATCCCAAGCTCTGCCCGGTCACACCGATGCATATCACAGTGGATGATCAGGGCAATACGCGACCGGGGCCGGGAAATCCTAACGCACAGGTTTGCCTGGATTCCAATCCTGAAGACTTTTTCCGCTTTGTGGTTCCCCGCATTGCCGCTCGATAAAGCGACTGCGCCACTGTACCATGTGTTATAGTACAGCCGTGATACCCTTCCGGGTCTATTTTCAGCCAGGTATTTCGCTGTACGAGCAGGTGGTCTATGCCGCCAAGAAAGCGATGATCTCCGGCCACCTTCGGCCTGGTGATCCGTTCCCTTCCGTCCGCACCTTAAGCAAAGAATTGAAGATCAACCCTAACACGGCGCATAAAGTTGTCACGCACCTAGTGGCCAGCGGCTTGTTAGAAACGAGGCCGGGGACGGGAACCGTAGTAGCGGAGTCACCGGCAGCAACCGCCTCGGAACGCACGCAACTTTTGGGAAATGAAATTGAGCAGCTAGTAGTAGAAGCCAAAAAACTGGGGATATCTTTCGACGACATGTTGAAGTCCGTCGCCGATCACTGGAAACAACTGGGCAGAAACGCAGAACGTGGAGGCCGCGGCAAAAAATGAGCAGCGCAATTCACACCCGGAACCTGACTAAAAAATTTCGCAAAGTGGACGCCCTCAACAATCTCAACCTGGACGTGCCCGAAGGCGCAATCTATGCGCTAGTAGGCCCAAACGGGGCCGGCAAAACGACCGCCATAAAAATCTTAATGAACATCCTCGGGCCAACCAGTGGGGCTGCTCAAGTCCTGGGCATGGACTCAACAAAAATTGCCGGAGGCGCATTCGCCTCGATTGGCTACGTATCAGAAAACCAAGAATTGCCCTTGTGGATGACGGTGGATACATTGCTGGCCTATATGCGGCCATTCTATCCATCATGGGACAAAGACTTGGAAAAAGATTTGGTGAAGCAATTTGAATTGCCGCTCGACCGCAAGCTAAAACATCTCTCCCGCGGCATGCGCATGAAAGCTGCACTAGCGAGTTCGTTGGCGTATCACCCAAAAGTAGTTGTGCTGGATGAACCATTCTCCGGGCTCGATCCGCTAGTTCGTGATGAGTTGATCGAAGGCTTGCTGGAGCGCGCTTCAGAATCCACAATCTTCATCTCCTCACACGACCTTGGGGAAATTGAAAGCTTTGCCAGCCATGTCGGTTATCTCGAGCAAGGGGGGCTGCGGTTTTCGGAGGAACTGGTCACATTGGCAGCGCGTTTTCGTGAGGTAGAACTGACATTCGAGACTCCGCCAATGCTGCCGGAGAAGTGGCCCGAGACCTGGATGCAACCGGGCAGTACGGGAGCAGTAGTCCGTTTCATCGAGAGCCGCTACGACGACGAGAAGACACACGCCGCAATCCAGCAACTGTTCGGTGAAGTGCGCGACGTGACTTTCACTCCGATATCTTTGCGATCCATTTTCCTGGCCATGGCGAAATCCGGCCGGGCAGCAATATGAGAAAGGGGCGGTGATGAAACAAATCGTCCATATTTTCAAAAAAGATGTTCGCCGCCACTGGCCAGAGATTTTGCTCTCCCTGGTAGCACTGGCACTTTACATTTGGAACGAACCAAAACAATGGCTTCCTCAACACTACAACTACCTTGGCGATCGAATGCACAACTACATCACAGGCACGATCGATGTAGGAGTTGTACTCAGTTGGTGCGTATTGATTGTGCGCATCGTGCAAAGCGACAGCCTGGTAGGCGATCGTCAATTCTGGACAACCCGGCCTTATGAATGGAAAAAGCTACTCGCGGCAAAAGTGCTGTTTGTCGCGATTTTTGTGAATCTTTTGGTGCTAATTGCCGGGGTTGTTCTGATGCACAAGGCTGGCATGGGATCGCCGTTATCATCGATCCCTCGCTTGTTATGGCAGCAGTTGAATTCTCCCATCGTTGCCTTGCTTCCAGTCGCCGCACTGGCAGCCGTAACATCAAATTTTGGGCAGTTCATTTTGGCTTTGCTCGGAGTGGGAGCATACACCGCTGGAGTCGGCATCATCTCAACCTATGTTCCGAACCAGGAGTTTTCTTCCGGTTCCGACACATTGCAGCAATTGGTGCTATTCATTGGATGTTTGGCCGCTATCATCTGGCAATACGCTCGGCGTAAGACAGGCAAATCCCGCATCGTGCTGACCGGCACTGCATTAACCATTCTTCTTTTGGTGGTAGCCACGCCCTACCAAACCCTGGTCGCACACGAATATCCCCAGCTAAAAGCTGAAGACTCACCAGTGCAAATTTCATTCGACACCGTCAAACCTGCCCCACCGAAAATCGGCCCTGACAATGAAGATGAGATAGAAATCACTCTCCCCATGAACATCTCAGGAATTGCGGCGGGAAACTCAGTTTCGCTGAATGGAGCGATGTTGATAATCGAGGGTTCCGACGGGCGACACTGGAGCACAGGATGGAAGAATGTCTATCAGCATTTATTGCCAGCTGATTTGAAGTTTCAACTGAGCTTTAAAATAAAAAAGAACTTCTTTGATAGTGTGCAGTCGAATCCGGTCAATGCGCGTATTTCACTGGCATTCACCGCATTTCACGATGCAGAAACCAGGCGTTTGATTACAACTGCCGGAGAATTCACGGTTCCGGACATAGGACTTTGCTCAATTAGCCCGGGATACCTGACAACTTCGTTGCGCTGCCGGTTTCTGTTCCACGTTGCTTCTGGCACAGCTACTGTTTCCTCATCGGAAATCACTTGCCCAGAATTTAAACACGTAAGACTTCCCGAATTGACCACACAC
>DASXKZ010000119.1:0-16820 GCA_036496525.1 Candidatus Angelobacter sp. | reverse complement strand
TGGCGCACCATTCAGCGCACGCGTGCTCTGAGGCATCCGCAAAAGGCGCCGCGAACTTCCGCCAGCTTCTGGTACCAGCGCATGCTTAAGATGATGGCTCGGCATGGTGTGCGTAAGGAACAATCGCAAACAGCGGAAGAGTTTGCCTCCTCCATTCCCGACCCGCAAATGCGCCACGATGTTGAGCTTTTCACTGAGCACTATGAGCGCGCTCGCTTTGATGCATCGGTGGAAGACGCTCAATTCCTTCCTGAACTCTACGAAGAGATCGCCGGGAAAAAATAGCCTCTTCCCTTTCGTCCGCCAAGTGGATAAGACGCTCCAACGGCCTGCCCACATGCTTTCGCCTGCATCCTAAAGCTATAATCCGCCGGAAGAGACATGCCATCTCTGGAACAAGCTGCCGAATGGCTGCTGGGGCCGGAAGCCCCGGCCGAGACTCCGCGCACACATCTGCTGCCGCGCTGGGTATTTCTTCGCTGCCTTGGCGTCATCTATTTTTCCGCGTTCTACTCGCTTCTTTTCCAGATCAAAGGCATGATCGGCCCGAACGGCATTTTGCCTGCTGCCGGATATCTGCGCGACGTGGCAAATTACTACCCTGGGTTGCAGCGCTTTTGGTTTGCGCCCACACTGCTCTGGTTCGGCGCCGGCAATCATGCCTTAATGTTGATTACCTGGGTTGGCTTGTTAGCTTCAATCGCTGTCGTCTTTAACTTGTGGCCACGCGCGACGTTGACCATATGCCTGGTTTGCTTCCTATCGTTTGTCTCCGCAGCGCAGGATTTTTCCAGCTTTCAATCAGACGGCATGCTCCTGGAAGCCGGCTTCATCTCACTTTTCTTTGTGCCACCTGGTTTGCGGCCCGGTCTGGGTGCTGCGCATGCGCCTTCGCGCCTCAGCTTGTTTCTTCTTCGCTGGGAATGGTTCCGCATCTACTTTGAATCCGGCGTGGTGAAGCTCACCAGTGGCGACTATTCTTGGCGTCACCTTACCGCCATGGATGACTACTACCAGAACGGCCCGCTCCCAACATGGATTGGCTGGTACGTACAGCAGCTTCCGCACCGCTTCCATGCAGCCACGGCCTTCATGACTCTGGCTGCCGAACTCGGCCTTGTCTGGATGCTCTTTCTTCCTCGCCGTTTCCGTATCATCTGCTTTCTGATCGTCACACCCTTTCAGATCGGCATCATCCTGACCGCGAATTACACGTTTCTGAATTATCTCGTCCTGGTATTGGGCTTTTTGCTACTCGACGACGGTTTTATCCGTTCGGTGCTGCCACAACGCTGGAAGAACTGGGCAAAGCGGAATTCAACGGAGCCATCGGAGATACAAGCTTCGCCGTCGCGCGCTGCTGCTTGGCTTCGACCGATGTGGCGAAGCGTTGCAGCCATCTATCTTGGCTGGGTCTTTTACGCGACTACGGCGCTTCTGTTCGCCATGATTCCTTATGCACCGCCACTGCCTCTTGCTCCTGCACGTGCGCTGGAACCGTTTCGCATCGCCAATCAATACGGCCTGTTCGCCAACATGACCCATGAACGTTATGAGATTGAATTCCAGGGATCATCCGATGGCCAGAACTGGACGCCCTATCTCTTTCGCTACAAGCCGCAGGACGTCCACAAAGCGCCGGGTATTTATGCGCCTTATCAGCCCCGCTTCGAATGGGACCTGTGGTTTGCCTCGCTCGGCAACTGGCGTAATTATCCATGGGTGGTGCAGACAGAGGCGCGTTTGTTAACCAATGAGCCGGACGCGCTCACGCTCTTTGCCGGCAATCCGTTCAGCAACGCGCCGCCCCAGAAAGTGCGTGCCGTGATCTGGCAATATTGGTTCACTGATCGCGCCGCCAAACACAAAGAAGGAACGTGGTGGCGACGGCAACTGCTGGGACTTTATGCGCCCATGGTTGAGCGAACGCCCGAGGGCAGAATTGTGATGAGTCAGTGATTCTCCGAAGGGAAGCACTATTTCGTGATCACGCCGCAGGCAATTCTGTCACCTGAATTTCCGGAAGGATCAGTTTTCTGGTCGTCAGCTTTGGCATGAATCACCAGCGCCGTGCCTCCGCCGGTAAAAACGGAATGCGGATCATCGCCCAGAGCGATATTGGGTGCGCCAACCGTCCCCATGGCTTTGCCCTTGGCGTCAACCTTGAAATTCGGTGCGTCACCGGCGTGTGGCCCTTCAGGATTGTGCAAGCCATGCTTCTTTCCATCAGGATTGAAATGCGGTCCGGATGACTTGAAGTTGGGCTCTTCGCATTTAGCGGTCTGGTGCACATGGATAGCATGTTCACCCGGCGGCAGATCATGGAGATTCAGTTTGATGGCAACACCTTTTACCGCTGGCAAAAGCGTGGCCGTGCCAACATTTTTCCCCTGAGGATCCTGCAGGTTTACTACCGTACCCGGCGTTTTTCCACCCTTGGCCCATGAGATAGTCATGACAAGCAATAATCCAGCGGTCGTCAAAACGGGCCTTGTCGACGTGGTTTTTGCCTGATCCCGATATGTCATGTTTGTTCCTCGATAATTAAAATTGTACTCGTCGGAAGGAGCCCAACCCAAGCGAAGGCCGCAGAAACACTGGCATTTTCGATGCTATAATAGGGAGATAGCATGCCAGTTGAGAACCCCACAATAGCGTCTCCGCAGCCGGATTCTGCCTCTCGACCAAGCCCTTTAAAGGTTGGCTTTGTCAGCCTTGGCTGCCCCAAGAACCTTGTCGATAGCGAGGTCATGATGGGCATGTTGCAAACAGGCGGAGCACAGATTACGGCACGCGCGGAAGATGCTGACGTGATCGTGGTGAACACCTGTTCGTTTATCGATTCAGCCAAACAGGAATCGGTGAACACGATCCTGGAAATGGCACAGCACAAGGTCACCGGCAAGGCGCAGAAGTTGATCGTGGCCGGCTGTCTGGTAGAACGCTATCGTACCGAAATCCAGAAAAACATTCCTGAGGTGGACGCAGTGGTGGGCACCGGCGAACTAGACGCGATTCTCGCCGCGGCGGGAATCAATGCTGGCGGCGTTGCCTCAGACGATTCGCCCTTCGTGATCCTGAACCATTCATCGAATAGCCAGACTTTGAAATCCGGCATGCAGGCTCGTGCGGAGGGCGTAGCACGCGAGCAGAGTGGCCGCTTCTCTCGCGCCGATTGGGACGGCGCAATCTCTGACCTGCCCAATTATCTTTACGATGAAACCACTCCGCGCGTACTGGCCACGCCTAAAGCTTCGGCTTACATCAAGATTGCCGAGGGATGCGATCATCCCTGCGGCTTCTGCATCATTCCGCAGCTGCGCGGCAAATTCCGTTCGCGCCATTTTGAATCGGTGATTGCTGAAGCCGAACGCCTTGCCGCCAACGGCGTACGCGAGATCACGCTGATCGGCCAGGACACCACGTGTTACGGCGAAGACCTGGGCCTGAAAGATGGCCTCGCTCTCCTACTGGAGCGGCTGGCGCAGATTGAAGACCTTCGTTGGGTGCGCTTCCTCTATGCTTATCCCAACAAAATTACGGGCAAGCTGCTGGAGACGATTGCGCGCCACGAAAAGATCTGTTCTTACGTTGATGTACCGTTGCAGCATGCTTCTGCCACAGTGCTCAAACGCATGAAGCGCGGCGCGGGAGCAGAAATATTTTTGAAGTCCATAGAAAAGATGCGCCGCACGATACCCAATCTCACGCTGCGCACATCCTTCATCGTTGGGTTCCCAGGCGAAACAAGCGCCGACTTCAACGAACTGTGCCAGTTTGTAAAAGTCGCGGAATTCGACTGGCTCGGCGTCTTCAGCTATTCCGATGAAGACGGCTCCGCCGCCTATCATCTGGGCGACAAAGTTCCTCCGCGTGAAATTGAACGCCGCCGCAAGAAGCTGATGCAGATCCAGCGCCAGATCAGCAAGAGAAATAAGCGCAGGCTGATTGGCCGTGAGTATGACGTTCTGGCGCTCGGGCCTTCAGAAGAAACCGATCTTCTATGGGAAGGCCGCACGGAAATGCACGCTCCGGAAATTGACGGCAAATTGTTTATCAACGATTTTGGTGACCATGAGGAACTTGTGCCGGGAACTTTTTACCGCTGCGAGATTACTGAGGCACACGACTACGACCTGGTGGCGCGCATCGTTGGTTAAACCTGCATCATCTAATTCCGTATGCCGAAGAAAAAGCCACTCTCACTTCGCTGTCCAATCTGCCGCACACTCGTGCTGAGGACACAGGAGGATTTTCCGTTTTGCAGCGACCGATGCCGAACCATCGACCTGGGCAAGTGGGCCAGCGGCGGCTACGTGATCTCAACCAAGATCAATGACCCTGAGTTGCTTGAAGATCTCGCCGAGCAGCAATCAAGGCAGAAGAAAGATTCCGACGGCGAGTCGTCTGAGCAATAGCACCGTCATTCTGAGGGCATCCTGATCGGAAAGCGTTGTAAGCTAGATCGTCCTGCTTAACGCCATGACATCTGTTGCCACCGCGCCCAAATCCCGCGTTTCCTGGCTGATCGCCACTTTCTTTGGCATCGGGCATTTGCAGCCCGGCTCAGGGACGTGGGCTTCGGCGGTCACGGTTCTTCTATGGTGGGCTCTGAGCTATTATTTTGCTGCGTCCTGGCTTGTTCCCGCCGCTATCGCAATTTCAGTGCTCGTTACGCTGATCGGTATTCCGCCTTCCACCGTGGTAGCGCGCGAAAGCGGCATCAAAGACCCTGGGTTCGTCGTGATTGATGAAGTGGCCGGGCAGATGATTGCGTTAATCGCTGTTCCGGTGAATTGGAAATACATGCTGGCGGGTTTTATACTCTTTCGTAGCTTTGACATAGTGAAGCCGTTCCCTCTGCGCCGCCTGGAAGCGCTGCCGGGTGGGACCGGGATCATGATGGATGACGTTGGCGCCGGGCTTTACGCGCTTGCCCTGCTTCAGATATGGCTCCACTTTATAGCGCGTTAGGCCGGGCCTCCATGGGAATTACAGAAAGTCTGCTGGGCAAGAAGAATGTAGATGGCAATCCATATATTGACGCCATCGAACCGCCAGCTTCACTTCCCGGAGGCGAAGTCCGCATCCTTGGACGCGCGCTCAAGCCCCCTCAACTCGCGCGGCCAGAAGTCTTATTCAGCGGCATGCACGGTCCCATTGTGGTGAGCTCAGAAGATTTTGTCATCGCGCGTGTCCCTTTCGGCGCCCAGTCAGGGCTCGTGACCGTCCAGAACAATGGGTATGTGAGCAACGGCCGGGAGCTCAAAGTCGCTCAGCCTATTGCTGAGAGTTTGCACCCGGTCGCCAATCCTGCCATTGATCGCGACGGCAACATTTTTGTCACCTATTCCGGCGGTCGCGGGCAAAAAGTCCCGGTAGCGATTTACAAGATCGACCCGGACTACAACGTCAAGCCGTTTCTGCCTGAGCTGATGAACGCCACCGGCATGGCCTTTGATCCGCAGGGACAACTTTATGTTTCCTCACGGTATGACGGCACTGTGTACCGCGTGGCCCCAAACGGTACGCTTAGCACTTACGCTGAGGGCATGGGAGTGGCCACAGGCATTGCGTTTGATAAGTCCGGCAATCTATACGTTGGGGATCGTAGCGGGACCATCTGGCGCATTGCGCCAGACCGGCAAATTTTCGTTTTTGCCACTCTGGAGCCCAGCGTTGCCGCCTATCATCTGGCGTTTTCCCCCGATGGCACGCTTTACGTGACAGGTCCCACGAATTCCAGCTTTGACGCCGTTTACAGCGTCGACCCTCATGGCACAGTTACAGTCTTCTATCGCGGACTTGGGCGGCCGCAGGGTCTGGCTTTTGATGCTCAGGGAAATCTTTACGTCGCAGCCTCGTTGGGCGGCAAGCGCGGCATTGTAAAAATCGCCGCCGATAAGCACGCCAGCCTGGCAATTGCCGGACACGGCCTGGTTGGGTTGGCGTTTACGCGAACTGGCGGGGCTGTGCTGGTCACCACCCAGGCCGTTTTCCACCTCGCCTGGGGCGTGCAGGGCCTTCCTCTCATTTAAACTGCTAACGTGAACGCTGAGATCATCGCCATTGGGTCAGAACTGCTGACTCCCTTCCGCCATGACACGAACTCGCTCTTCCTCACCGAGCAATTGAACCGTCTTGGGGTGGAAGTAAGCTTCAAGACCATTGTGGGCGATCGCCGCACTGACCTGGTCAATGTTGCGCGTACGGCGCTTTCCCGCGCCGATGTCGTCATTTTTATGGGCGGTCTAGGCCCCACCGAAGACGATCTCACGCGTGAGTGCGTAGCGGAGACGCTTGGCCGCCCGCTTAAGCGCCACGCCCGCATTGTGGAAGACCTGCGCGCGCGCTTTGCCGCCCGCGGCTGGAAAATGGCGGAAAACAATGAGCGCCAGGGCGACGTTATTGACGGCGCTGACGCGCTTGACAATAAACGCGGTTCAGCGCCGGGACAATTCCTGCATATTGACGATCAACATGGCCACGCAATCATTGTTCTTTTGCCCGGGCCTCCGCATGAACTCCGTGGGATGTTTGAAGAGCATGTCTTCGAGCGACTGAAAAGGCTCGTCCCAGCGCAACATATCGCTACGCGCGAATTGAAGATCGGCATGATTGGCGAATCCATGGTCGATAAACGCGCCGCACCCATTTACAAAGCAGCCCAGGGCGTTGAAACCACGATCCTTGCCGGAACGCCGGGAGAAGTGCAGCTACATCTCCGCGCACAAGCCAGTTCGTTGGAAGAAGCGCAGAAACGCGTGGATGCGCTCGCTACTCTGCTTGAAGACGAATTTGAAGACGCCATCTTCGCCACCAAGGGCGAGAGCATGGAGCAGATTGTGGGCTATTACCTGGGCATGCGGGAAAAAACGCTGGCCGTGGCCGAATCCTGCACCGGAGGTATGCTGGCTGAGAGGATCACTTCCATTCCCGGCAGCTCGCGTTACTTTCTGGGTGGCGCTGTAGTCTATGAAAACTCCGTCAAGACAGCTCTGGCGGGAGTTCCTCCCTTGTTGATCGCTGAACATGGCGCAGTTAGCAGCCAGGTCGCTACTGCCCTTGCGGAAGGCATTCGCAATAACTGCAAATCAAGTTTCGGAATAGGCATCACGGGCGTAGCCGGGCCGGCGGGCGGATCGGATGAAAAACCGGTGGGCCTCGTCTTCCATGCGTTGACGGATGGCAGCCATACAGAAGTCATAGAGCGTACTTTCCCCGGCGATCGCGACCGCATACGCCACTGGGCCACACAACAGGCCCTAGACATGGTCCGCCGCAAGCTGATGTGATATGCGCCTGTTCATCGCATTGGATATTCCCGCAGAAATCCGCGCGCGCCTTACGGAATACATGGAGCGCGCACGCTTGCTGGCTCCTGAAGCTCACTGGGCACGCGTGGAAGGCCTGCACGTTACATTGAAATTTATTGGTCACGTGGATGATGCGGCAGTAGGGAAAATAAAAACCGCGCTGGCGCCGATCAAGGCTTCGCTGTTTGAGGTGAAATTTTCCAGCGTGGGATTCTTTCCCAATCCAAATGCAGGGCGTGTCTTTTGGGCAGGCGTAGATGGAGGCGACAGCTTGCCAAAACTCGCATCAACCGTTGACGCAGCAATGGAAAAGTTAGGCTTCCCGCTAGAAAGCAAGCCTTACCATCCGCACCTCACTCTGGCACGGACGAGTTCGCGCCCCCTGCGCGAGCTTAAGCCTTTGCTGGCTGATGAGCCGCCGCCACAGTTCGGTACAATGACTGCGCGCGACTTCTTTCTTTATCAGAGCCAACCGCAAAAGGGCGGCTCGAAATATACAAAGCTGAAAAGGTTTCAGTTGGAGTAGCGCTACCGATAGCATGATTACCCTTTACGTCATAACCGCCGCTGTCGCTTATCTGCTGGGTTCGATTCCCTTTGGATATCTGCTGGTGCGCATCTTTCGCGGCCAAGATATTCGCCAGACCGGCAGCGGCAACATTGGCGCTACCAACGTCGCGCGTTCCGGGGCGAAAGGGCTAGGCATCGCAACGCTGGCGCTGGATGCGCTCAAAGGAGCGTTGGCCGTCTGCCTGGCCAATGTGGTTGCTGGGTCGAAATACAATCTCTGCGACTTCATCCAACATCCCTGCGCTTCGGCTTTACGCTTAATGTCATTGGCGGCAATTTGTGCAGTACTTGGCCATGTTTTTCCTGTCTGGCTGCGGTTTAAAGGCGGCAAAGGCGTTGCGACGGCGCTGGGCGTATTCTGTGTCTTATTTCCCAAAGCCATACTGGTGGCTCTGGCGATTTTTATTCTTGTCGTGGCAATCACCCGTTACGTTTCTCTGGGCTCCATTCTTGGCGCTATAGCATTCCCTGTAGCCGCGTACTTCATGCAGAACACTGACTGGCTTTCTCTGTTTCTTGCTTCCGGAGTTTCGTTGATCATTATTCTAAAGCATCACCAGAACATCAGCCGCCTGCTTGCGGGAACTGAGAATCGATTCGGTGGGAGCAAATCTCAGGTCGCGGAGAAACAGCTTTGAGCCGGATAGCAGTGATCGGCGCCGGCGCTTGGGGTACGGCGCTCGCAATGGTGCTTGGCCGTCGCGGTGACCATGAAGTCCGGCTCTGGGCACTCGAAAAAGAGGTCTTGCAAAGCATTGCCAGTTCGCGCACCAATGATCTGTTTCTTCCTGGCTGTGCCCTGCCCGCTTCTATCACTGCAACAAATGACTTCAAGGAAGCGTTATCTGGCATTGAAATCATTGTGAGTGTCATGCCGTCACACCATTGTCGCCGGACATTTGAGCACATGGCACAGTGGCTCCAGCCACAAATGCTTTTTGTGAGCGCCACCAAGGGCATTGAAAATGACACGCTCCTGCGCATGACTGAGGTCATCCATGAAGTCGTGGTGCGGTTCTGCGGATTTGAGCCAAAGATGGGCGCACTCAGCGGTCCATCGTTCGCTAAAGAAGTGGCGGAAAAGCACCCAACTGCCGTTACGGTCGCCTCTGCCGATAGCTCTCTGGCGACGCGCGTGCAGAAAGATTTTAGCGATCCAAGCTTTCGCGTTTACATGAATGATGATCTCACCGGAGTTGAACTGGGCGGAGCCCTGAAGAACGTAATTGCGATTGCGGCAGGCGTGTGCAGCGGCCTGGGGTTAGGCCATAACTCAGTGGCCGCGCTCATTACTCGGGGACTGGCTGAAATCACCCGGCTCGCCGTGGCGTGCGGCGCAAAACCGCAAACCATGTTCGGCCTCGCCGGCATGGGTGATCTGGTACTCACATGCACTGGAGGCCTGTCGAGAAACCGCAGTGTTGGTGAAGCACTGGGGCAAGGGCAGGCTTTGCAACAGATTATCGCCGGCATGCACGGCATGGTGGCGGAAGGTGTTCTTACAACGAATGCCGCGTTGGGCCTGGCGAAGAGATTTGGGATTGAAATGCCAATTACCGAACAGATGTATGCCATCCTGCATGACGGCAAGTCGCCTCATGACGCTATTCGAGAATTGATGACACGCCCCGGCAAGGTGGAAGATAAGTTCTAAGAGTCTGCTGACAGAAGTCCAGCCTTTGGGTTGATATCGCTTTTCTCAGGGATATTCCCTAGTTCCCAAGCTTGCCGGAATCAATGCCTGCACCGGTCTTGGGAGTACTTCCGTAATCGGGTTAGAAGCTATTTTTTGGTTAGACTTAGGGCGATTTCAGCATACAATTTGAGGATTACATCTCTGGCTTTATGAAACTGCCGTTGCCTGCCCGTATACCGATTCTGTACCTGATTCTCATCGTGTTGATAGCGGTGGGAGTAGTGCCGCTTTATTTCTATGCCACCAAGATGGTGGAGCGAAATCGGGAAACTCTGGGAAGCAATGAGAAGCTCCTCCAGAACAATGTAACCACAACGCTGGCCCAATCCATCGCGCAACGCGAGAAGGACATCGGGTCTACTCTCTCCAGTCTTGCTTTCTCCATCAAGGTAACAAGCGGCGGCAATCTGAGTGGCAAAAACGTGGAAGGCGCCGACGTAAGGGCGCTGCTGCAGAACTACATTACAGATCCTGACTCAATCGTGCCTTACGCTCGCCTGATTAACACAGAAAACCAGTTGATGCTGAAACTGGGGACGATTGATCCTGATAACTTCCTGGAAAAAGAGCTGGATCGCGCTCTGGCTGCCGCGCATGACGGACGCGAATATAGCGGAGATCCGCTCTCCGTGGGTTCGGGCAAACAGGCCCGCACCGTCATGGTGGTAGGAAAACCTGTTCTCAGCGACGATCATGTCTATCTGGGATCGCTCGAGCTTGTTATTGATTTGCAATATTTGGTGAAACAGCTCCAGCAAGCCAAAGATACCCAGAATTTAGATACTTTTGTTGTCGACCGCTCAGGCCGCGTGGTGGCATCGCCTAGTCCGCGCTATGCCACCGGCCAGGACATGAACTCCAATGAGCTGGTAAAGAATTTCGTCGATCAAAACGGGAAAGTTCCGGTTGCTGTCACCATGGACTATTCCGTCCAGGAAGGCAAAAACCGGATTCCCATGCTTGGCACTTATTTTCCTGTACCGGGATTAGGCTGGGCCGTTGTCGCGCAGAAAACGCAGGAAGAAGCATACATCGATATTACTGACATGCGCCGCGACGCTATTCGCGCCGCTTTAATCGCCATTGCCTTCAGCATCTTTGTTGGTATCTGGGCCGCGCGGCGTCTCACCACGCCACTCCACGTGCTGACCGAATCCAGCCGCACGATTGCCGGCGGAGATTTCAAGCATCGTGTTCGCCTGAAGAGCCGCACTGAGTTCGGCGAACTGGCCCAGACGTTCAATACCATGACGGACGATCTGGAACAGTTCGTCGATGATCTCAGGAAAGCCGCAGAAGAAAACCGCACGCTGTTCTTGAGCTCCATCCAGATGCTGGCAGGTGCGGTCGACGAAAAGGATCCATATACGCGCGGCCATTCTGATCGCGTCACACGTTACTCTGTGCTTATCGCCACGGAAATGGGGTTAAAAGAGGAAGATATTGAGAAGATTCGCGTCTCCGCGCAACTGCATGACGTAGGCAAGATCGGGATTGAAGACCGCATCCTGAAAAAGCCGGGTGCCCTTACGCCGGAAGAATTTGAGATCATGAAAACGCATACCACCAAGGGCGCCGCAATCCTGCGTCCGGTGGAAGCCCTGCGGGACATGCTGCCGGGAATCGAATTGCACCACGAATCGCTCGATGGGCGCGGTTATCCTCACGGTCTCAAGGGCGAGCAGATTCCCCTGATGCCGCGCATCATCATGGTTGCAGACACTTTTGACGCCATGACCACAAACCGCCCTTACCAGGCGGCAATGGACCCGGAATACGTGATCCGTATTATTAATTCGCTGGCGGCAACCAAGTTTGATCCCACGGTTGTGGCGGCAATGACCAAGGTATTTGAGACAGGCAAGCTGCGCATTCATCGCGCGGCCACGGTGAGCGGTGAGGAAGCCGCAGCTGCCGCTGCTGTTAGCGCGCAGACTCAGGCTTAGGATTAGTGGTAATCATAGCCGTACTAGCCGGCCAATTACTTTTTCCTTAGCTTTAGTCCTTCTTCTTTCAATCGAACAAACCACAGATATATCTCATCCACACGCTGGATGTCCTTCTCCAGCATGACGTGATCGGCATATCGCCGGATGAAGTTTTCTTCGCGTCCCCGTTTGAGCACAGATACAATCTCGAATAATTCATGCACTTTGGCATGCATGATCCGCAAATCCGCGATGAGGCGCACCTCTTCAATGTCGAGCCGTGGCCTGTTGTCTGATCTGGTCATCGTGTTCCCGCTCTCCCGGAAGTAATCTGTTTAGATGCCTGGCACTCGCTGCCCGAATTGCAGAATGGAAGGAAAAACGGTCGAAACCCACAACTCCCCCCACATTCCTAAAACTGTAGCTTAAAGGCACGGCTAATGTCGCATATATACCAGGGACGGAGCCTAGACAGTGAATACCCGAGGCGCGTACCGATATAATCAAAGGTTCGGCAGGCATTCATAAACGCAATGATTCAGACCTTATTCGGAACACCGCAACCATCGTTTCTCGACAAGATGAAGCAGGCCGTCACGCGCACGCGCGAGAACCTGAGCGAGCGTATTGATGAAGTAATGGCCCTTACCAAGGAGATCGACAGCAGCACGCTGGACGATCTGGAAGGGATATTGCTGGGTGCTGATCTGGGCATGAAAACTACCCAGGAGATATTGTCGAGACTCCGCGAAAAAGCCGATCGCAAGCAGATCAAGGATGCTGGCGAACTCAAAAAGCTCATCAAAGAACAGGTGCTTGCCATCCTGAACGCCACGCCCGCGCGCGCCGGCAAACCATCAAAAGGCGAGCCGGAAATCATTATGGTCGTTGGCGTGAATGGCACGGGAAAAACTACCACGATCGGCAAGCTGGCCCACGCGTTGCGCACTGAACGCAAGACCGTTCTGCTTTGCGCTGCAGATACATTTCGCGCCGCAGCCATTGAACAGCTTGAGGTTTGGGGTTCACGCACCGGCGTGGAAGTCATCAAGACCAAGCCTGGTGGCGATCCTTCAGCTGTGCTTTATGATGCGCTCAACGCCGCCAAAGCACGACACACTGACAGCGTAATCATTGATACTGCCGGCCGCCTCCACACCAAAAGCAGCTTGATGGCCGAGTTGGAAAAGATGAAGCGCACCGCGCAGCGTATTGTCCCCGGCGCGCCACATGAAGTGCTGCTGGTAATGGACGCCACCACCGGCCAGAACGGACTGCAACAGGCACGTCTTTTTACTGAATGCGCAGGAGTGACTGGAATTGTTCTTACTAAGCTGGATGGCACGGCAAAAGGCGGCGTTGTGGTGGCTATTTCGCGCGAGCTTGGTTTGCCGGTGCGATATGTGGGAGTCGGAGAAAAGGCGGGCGATCTGCTGCCGTTCAATGCTGAAAATTTTGCCGAGTCTCTGTTCTCCGCGAATTAATTCGCGGCTGGCCATCCGTAAAATCATGGCATTTTCTCAACAAGACGAACGATTCATGCGGCGGGCACTGGATCTTGCGCTCCACGGCAGCGGACTGACATCTCCCGGCGCTCGCGTTGGTGCAGTGATTGCAGACAACACTGGGCAGCTCATTGGCGAAGGCTTCTACACCTTTGACGGCCTGAAGCACGCCGAGGTCCTGGCCCTTGAGCAGGCTGGCTCTCGCGCACGCGGCAGCACGATTTATCTCAACCTTGAACCGCATTGCCATCAGGGGCGCACGCCGCCGTGCACGGATGCGTTGATTGCTGCGGGCATCAAGCGTGTTGTGGCGGCCATGACAGACCCAAATCCTAAAGTGGCGGGAAAAGGCTTGGAACAGTTACGCCAAGCCGGGATCGCTGTTGAGTCTGGATTATTCGAAGCTGAAGCTCGCAAGCTGAATGAGGCGTTTGCTCGCTTCATCCTCACTCGGCTACCGCTGGTCACGCTGAAATCCGGCATGACACTCGATGGCAAAATCGCTCCGCCGCCTGGCGATTCCTTTAACCCATCTGCCTTGGGTGCAACCGGCGCCACTGGCGGCTGGATCACCAGCGAGGAAGCTCGCGCTCACGTGCAAGAGCTTCGGCATGAATCAGACGCAATCATGGTCGGCGTTGGCACCATCATCGCGGATGATCCATTGCTCACGGACCGCACGGGCCTTGCTCGCCGTCAGCCATTAATGCGCGTGATCCTTGATTCCCGTCTCCGGTGTCCACTCGAATCGCGACTGGTCAAGACAGCCAAGGATGACGTGCTGATTTTTTGCTCCTTCGCGGAAGAAAAGAAACGCCGCCAGCTTGAGGAACATGGAATCCGCGTGGAGCAAGTTGCTCTTGGCTCCAGTGACGGACGTCCTGATCTGGCCAGGATCATTGCTCGCTTGGGCGAATTGGGGATCATCAGCCTGCTGATTGAGGGCGGCGCGCTGGTCAACTGGACGGCGCTTGCTGCGGGCGTGGTAGACAAGGTTTTTCTCTATTACGCTCCCAAGATTCTTGCTGGCGGCGGGTCTGTGCCTTTTGCCGGGGGTGAAGGGTTCCGCCGTCTCAGCGAAGCAGCGCAGGTGAAGGACATTGTTCTGCATCGCTTTGGCGAGGACTTTGCAGTTGAAGGCTACTTGCGCAATCCATATCACGCCCCGGAGGCGCACATCTAATGTTTACTGGACTCATCCAGGAAATCGGCGAAGTCGCTTCCAGCGAGCGCGTCGCCGGCCAGAATCGCGGCTCCATCACCCGCATCACCATTACAGCGGACAAAATTCCCTCTGAGTTAAAGACTGGCGAGAGTGTCGCGGTGAGCGGCGTCTGCCTCACGGCGCTTGATATTGCAGAACATCAATTTTCCGCTGACCTGGCCGAAGAAACGTTAAAGCGCACATCACTGCAGCGACTGAAAGCCGGCTCAATTGTAAATCTGGAATTGCCAGCCAAAGCCCAGGACCGCATGGGTGGCCACATGGTGCAAGGACATGTTGATGGAGTGGGCTTCATCGTCAGGCTACAAAAGATCAAATTTCGCGATGATTGGCGTTTGATTGTCGAGTTTCCGTCCGAGCTTTCGCGATATGTGGTCCCTCAAGGCTCAATCACTATTGAAGGGATAAGTCTCACCGTCGCCGACATTGAAGGCAGTCGCCTGGAAATTGCCATCATCCCGCATACATGGCAGTCGACCAACCTTCACGCTCTGCGAGATGGTAATCCGGTAAATATTGAAGTGGATGTTCTGGCAAAATACGCTGAGAAGATGGCACACGGCAAAACACGCGGCAAACTAACAACAGCGGACCTGATACGGTTGGGTTTCTAAACTACAAACTAAAACAAAAGATCAGCACGCCAGGTTCGACGGTGCTGATCTTTCGGTAAAGCGCAAGGGAGGGTCGGTGCGCTTATAAACTTTTTTCAGTTTCTTAGGCGTTTCCACTCATCGCCAGAACCACATAAACCAGAGCAACTGCCACTGCTGCCAATATCCGGAAGTTTCTAAATTGTTGACTCTCGCTCATCTCATCCGTCCTTTGTCCTGAATTAAGGGGGAGGACTTGTGACCGTTCTAACAGTCAGATCATGCGCTTGCAGTGCGCGGAACAAAATTAAAGCGCTGTTAAAGTTTTTAATTCTGTCATCGGGATTCCAGCTTCGACGGGCGGTCGAGAGCGAGCATGGCCTTGAACGTCTACCGACCTGCAAATAAAGGAGTTACCTGAGGCCAACTCCATGAAAGGCTGGCAAATTCTGCACGATATTTACCAAAATAGCTTCATCAATCCTGTCGCCGGTAAATCCGCAACAACAAATTTCTGTTCTCGTCCCACATCTTTCATCAGCGCTTCAGCCGCCAGATATCCGCTACGAACGGCACCTTCCATGGTGGCGGGCCAACCGGTCGCGGTCCAATCGCCGGCCAGGAAAATTTGCGGCCACTGTGTTCGTGCCGCAGGACGATAATTGTCCAGCCCGGGCAGAATCGCATACGTGGCGTAAATTTCCTTGATTACGGTTGCTTTCACCAGCTTTGCTTCACGCACCGCAGGGAAGAACTCAGCCAACTCCCGCGCCGCCAGTTCCAGGATTTCTTCGCGCGATTTCTGCACTAGTGACTTTGATGCGCTTACCACCAACTCTACGTAGCTGCCCCGGCCGCTTTGTTCCCTGCTCTCATGGAACTTTGACTTATGAAACATCCACTGAATCGTGCGGTCTAGCAGGACCGCATGCGGCAACGGCGTAATTTCCCGGTCGAACCAAAGATGAATCCCCGTGATGGATGATGGTTCAAATTTCGTGAGTTGCTGCTTGATTGGCTTGGCCGGTTCGTCAGACGGCAGCAGGCCTGCAACATTCTGAAATGGTGCAGCCAGCACAACAAAATCAAACTGTTGTTCGCCCGAGCTAGTCAATACTCCCACCCGATCTTGCTTAGGTCCAATCGCGGTGACTGAAGACCGCAGCAATACCTCGCCGTTCCGCGCTCGAATATATTCAATTGCGTTCCCGTACAAGTCAGAGAGAGGAATGCTAGGAAGTCCCATTCTGCCCGCAGCGGCAGTCTTCATGAATGACTCGCGAAAGACTTGCGTAGCATAGCGCACGGAAATGCGGTCCAGGTCTTCGTTGAGTGCGCTCACCAGAACGGTCTTCCAGAACCGCTCAATCGCCTGTTCCGTCTGCTTATGGCGGCGCAACCAGGAAAGAAAACCTTCCGATGAATCCTCTGGCAAGCCGCGGCTCATGACTGCCATGGCTCGAGCGATTGCAATTTTGTCTCTTGCGCCCAGCATCCTTGCGCCAAGGAATGTTGGGACGTTATGCATCGGCGCGGGCAGGAACGAAGGCGCCATCTTACTTACACGCCCGCCAGGCTCAATGAATGTCAATTCGTCAAACCATCGGATCTTCCCGCTCACGCCCAGGCGCTGGTAGAAATCAATCAGGTTTGTGCAGCAGCCAAGCAGGACATGCTGGCAGTTATCCACCACCTCGCCGGTCCCCGGATGCTCATAGGAAGAGGCACGCCCGCCTACGTAAGGCCGCCGCTCGAAGACTGTGACTCGCAATTTCGCGTCGGCCAGCGCGCAGCCTGCGGCCAGTCCTGCGAGCCCACCGCCCACAATCGCAACACTTAGTTGTCGGGTATCGGCAGTCATACGATGCGGAGTAGAAATCCGCGCGACAGCACTTTCAATTTTTCCCAGAGCGTCAGCCGGACGCGTTCCGTAAGCACATCGTAGTTCCGGTCCGCGATCTTCTTGAGCAGACGGCTGTAAATTTCC
>DASXKZ010000118.1:0-18792 GCA_036496525.1 Candidatus Angelobacter sp. | reverse complement strand
GATGGTAAGGCTTGGCAAAATCGGATTTGGCCGTAGTGTGACAGCTGTAGCATTGTTCAGGTTGTTTTTGGATCAGGAGGTACTGGGGGGCCTTGGCGTGGTGCGGCGAATGACAATCAAGACAACCAACATCATTGCTGGCGTGGGAGGAACTTGAGAAGTGCCGCTGTTTGTGCTCTGCGGCATGGCAACTGAGGCACCGGGCATTGGTTTCCTGGCGTGAAAGATTTTTGAAGCTGATGATCTTGGTAACGTCTCCTCCGCCCTCCACATGCGCCTGTCCAGGACCATGGCATGATTCGCAACCGTGTCCATTTCCCAGCGTAGTTTTGAAATGCGGAGTGTTCTCAAAGCTCTTTTCATACACCGCTTCATGACATGTCTTGCAAGTATCGCTGCCGGCATATTGTTCTGTCTGCTTGCCAGTGTTCACGTTTTGTTGCTCTTGTCCGGCAGGGAATGCCGGCCGGAGCAGAAACAACCACAGGACCATCAGAACTGGTCCCAAAACCTGTCTATACCGTTTGTCCAATTTCACATTCCGGTTCCTCGTTTCGCACTGGCATTCTTGTTCTTGCCTTGCCAACCCGATTTGCGGGGCAGGGGGTGTGTTGTGGGAAAGCCAGGTTATTTAAGGGTCTTCACGTACTCAGCAATGGCCTTGGCTTGATCTTCAGTCAGACCAGAGATTCCCTTTTTGTGCGGCGGTTTGCTGCTGGCTTCGCCTTTGGTGATGTGTTCTGTAATCTTGTCGATTTCCCATGACGTTCCCTGCAGCGAAGGGGCTTTTACGGCAGGTTTGCCTTCGCCAGTTGCGCCATGGCAGGCTGCGCATTTTTTCTTATACAGGGCTGCTCCGTCATCTGCCGACCAACCCACTGCCGAAGCGACTAACAGGAAGGATGCGATTACTATAAGTTTGCCTTTCATTTATCAATCTCCTTTGCTTGTTCAACTAAGTCCTTGTTTGTTCCATGCATCGTCTGCACTCCTGCAGAGCTACCTCTTCTGAGCAATCCGCTGCTCGATTCGAAGTGTTTTCAGGATTTCAGGAGGCGCTGCCTCGTTCGGCAATGTTTGATGACAAAGATTGCAGTCCTGAGAAATGGTCTTGCCGTCTTGCGTTGAGTGCGAATCGTCGTGACAGCGAAAACATCCCGGAAAATCTGAGTGTCCCAGATTGTTTGGATACGTGCCCCAGACAACTTTCATCTCAGGAAACACGTTGCGGTTATAGATTGCGAGAATTGCTTTGGCCGCGTTCTGAACATCTTTGGGCCGTTGTGCGTAGATAGCCGGATAGTGCTGCTGATAGAACTTCTCCAGCTGATCCGGCAAGAGCGTGGCCGCTTCCTGGCTTGTGCGGTAATTTGCCTTTAGGAGTTCTACGGCTTTTTTCTTGATATAGGGCAGGGTGGAAGAGACGTCTCCTCGCGCAAGGACCTGGTCCACGGCGTGCTCCGGCAAATCGAAGGTGTGGGTGGGACGATTGTGGCAATCAACGCACTGCATTTCATAGGTCGGAAGGCCTTTTGCCGAATCTTCCGCTGCGTCTGTGCTAAAAGTCCGGACAGAGCCGGTCGTGCGGTTCCGGACCTCAACCCAGGGGATGGTTTGCCTGGTAGAGTCAGTCGCTGCAAACCGAATATGAATCCCCGGACCGAGATGAGCGCCATGAATACCGGAGAACTTGTTACCGCCAACGAGCATGAGCAGGACTGATTCCGAGCGCGTGTTCGTTTCATCCTCCGCATACGTGTTGAGCACCCGCAGATTCACGCCGTTGGATTTCTGCGGCCAGTGGCAGTTCTCGCATGTTTCACTCGAAGGCACCAGGCTGTTGCTCTGGAGCGCCGGGGGGATCGGTCGTGGATAGCTGTTGAACGTCATCTCCACAAGCTGACGAATCCCTGAGGCCTTGCTCTTGACCCACCCGCCGGCTCCAGGAGCAACATGACACTCCACACATTCCAGCCTGGAGTGAGGCGAATTCTGATAGGCGGCAAGCTCAGGTTTCATGGTGTGGCATGTCCCGCCGCAGAATTGCTGCGTCTCCATATGCTTGATTGCGCCGTAGGTAAATTGTGTTCCGATGATCACATTTGCCAGAGTTGTAATGGCGATAAACCAGCCAAGCCGCCGCAAGGCCGACTTGCGATCGAAGGGCTCTCCTGCAAGTCCTTCTCGAATACGCCGTTTGCTTAGAAATACGCCGATCGGAATCAGCGCCAACCCAGTAAAAAAAACCAGCGGAAGTAGCAGGAAGAGGACGATTCCCGCATAGGGATTCCCGGCATGGCTGCGAGTATGCAGTGGCCACACAAAAAGCCATGAGATTCCGGCGCTCGTCACCAGCGCCACTCCTGCCAGGCTGAGCCAATGCCGGGTGAGCATGAACCAAACAGGATTTGTACTTGAATCCTTCATGGGTCAATGAATGCACCTGCGTCCCTCACGCAAGATGAGTCTAGAAACCCAGAGCCGAAGGTTGGAACTGACACTACTGACAGTGTTGCCGAATGGAGCGCCAAACTAGCTTGAAGGGGTACTTACTTATCAATGTGACGAGTAAACAAGGCGAAATATCTATGGATACTTCACACGATACTCCTCGCGACATATCAGCGAGTCGCAGCAAGACCGGAACGGTTACCCGCAGGGACATGCTGAGATTAGCTGTGGGAGCCAGCATGGGTCTGGCGCTGGATGGCATTCTTGACCTGCAGACGGTGAGGGCCGCGACTCGCGAGATGAAGCTGTCTCAGGTAAAGGAATACACCACTTCATGTAATTTCTGCTCTTGTGGTTGCGGAATGATCGCTTCAACGCGGGAAGGCAAGCTGATTTCCATGGAAGGCGATTATGACCACATCGTAAATCGAGGATCGCTGTGCGTTAAAGGCATATCCATGTTTGCGACACATGCCTCTCCTCATCGGTTGTCAAAGCCTCGGTACCGTGCGCCGGGGAGCGACCACTGGGAGGATCTGTCGTGGGAAAACGCAATCGATCGAATCGCGCAAAAGATCCGCAAGACCCGGGATGCAACATGGATTGCGACCGAGAAACTCGAAGATAAAGACGTCCCGGTCAACCGGACGGATGCAATCGCCTTTATGGGTGGCGCGCAGAACACGAATGAGGAGTGCTACCTATTCCAGAAAGCAACACGTCTGCTAGGCACAGCCTTTGTCGAGCACCAGGCGCGACTTTGACATAGCCCCACGGTCCCCGGTCTGGGGGCAGCATTCGGACGCGGCGCCATGACCAACCACTGGATCGACTTGCAGCATTGCAAGACGATTCTGGTGGAGGGCAGCAATGTGGCGGAGAACCATCCCATGGCCTTCAAGTGGATACGGAAGGCCCAGGAAAATGGGGCCAAGATCATCCATGTCGATCCGCGATTCACCCGGACATCCGCAACGGCCGACATGTACGCGCGCATTCGCCCCGGCACCGATGCCGCGTTTCTCAACACCATGATTAATTACGTCCTGGTAAATAAGCTATACGACGATGACTACGTCAGGACGCATACCAACGCGCTCCTTCTAGGCCAGCAGGCTTTCGATTTCAAGGATGGGCTCTTCAGCGGGTTCGACGAAGAGAAGCACAAATACAACACTGAAAGCTGGGGTTATCAGCTCGATGGAAAAGGCAAGCCGCGCCGGGCCGCGAGCCTGGATGATCCCCACTGCGTCTTTAGCCATCTCAGTAAGTTTGTTTCCCGCTACTCGCTTGAGGTTGGTGAGAGCATCACCGGTATCCCGGCGGCCCAGATCAGGGAAATTGCAGAGACCATGGCCAGGAACCGGCCAGGAGCCATCCTGTATGCGCTCGGAATGACTCAGCACACTACCGGCGTGCAGGGAATCCGGGGGTTCACCATCCTGCAACTCCTTCTGGGTAACGTCGGAAAGCCGGGCGGCGGAGTAAATGCATTACGGGGTGAACCCAATGTGCAGGGCGCATGCGATATGGGCGTCCTCAACAACTATACGCCTGGCTATCTCAATTATCCGGCTCACACGGATCCCACCCTCGCGGAGTACACAAAAAAGAATGGGACCGGAGACCGCAAATGCCTGGTCAATATGCTCAAGGCATTCTATGGAGATGCGGCCACTCCCGAAAATGATTTCGGCTATGCCTGGTTGCCCAAGCGCAACGCACAAAAAGACTACGGCACCATGTCAATCTTCGAGGATGCTCTCGCGGGAAAACTTAAGATGCTTTGGGCCGTCGGCCAGAACCCCGCAGTAACTACGCCCAACCTGAAATTGACGTTCGATGCCATGGCGAAACTCGAGATGCTCGTGGTGCAGGAGATATGGGAAACGGAGACGGCGACGTTTTGGCGTCGCCCCGGTATTGACCCCAAATCCATCGCTACTGAAGTAGTCTTGCTGCCGGCTTCGTTTTTCATGGAGAAGAATGGGACCATCACCAACTCGGGAGGCATGGTGCAGTGGCGCAACGCTGCCGTAAAACCACCCGGAGAGTCGAAACCAGACGGCGAAATCGTGGACCTGGTCTTCCGCCGCGTTCGCGAGCTGGTTAAGGACTCCACTGATGAAAAAGACATGATCCTTAAAAATGCTTTCTGGACCTACACGACTGCAGAAGACGTGCTTCGCGAAATCAACGGCCGTGCCTTGCACGATATTCCGGGCTCAGGCTTGAAAGCCGGCGATCTGGTTCGTAAAGTATCCGACCTGCAACCCGACGGCTCAACTTCTTGCGGGGCTTGGATCTACGCGGGCGTGTTTGGTGGCGGAGTCAATCTCTCCAAACGACGAGACTCGCGAACTGATCCGGGAGGTCTGGGTCTCTATCCGAATTTCGGGTGGACCTGGCCGAACAACATGCGCATCCTCTACAACCGCGCTTCATGCGATCGACACGGCAAACCATATCCCGGATCGAAGCCAATCGTCTGGTGGGACGAGGTCGCAAAACGCTGGGCAGGATACGACCTCCCCGATGTCCCGGTGCTAACCGATGGGCCGGATACGCCGAATGGACAAAAGGCGTTCCACCTGAATCCAGAGGGTCTTGGACGCCTCTTTGCCGCTGCCTATACGGACATGGACGCGAAAAGTCCGGAGGTGCCACGGGATGTGGCTTACGTTCCCAAAGACGGCCCGCTACCGGAAATGTACGAGCCTGTTGAGAGTCCAGTAGAGAACATCCTGCACCCGAAGGTGAAAAACAATCCTTTGCTGAAGTATCCGCGTGTCGAATCCCACCAGCCTATCGGCACAGTTGCGGAGTTTCCTTATGTCCTCATGACATCCACGGTCGCAGAACACTGGTGCGGAGGTTCTTCTACAAGGAATATCCCATGGCTGAATGAGCTCATTCCTGAACCAGTGCTCGAAATCCCGGAAAGCCTTGGCTCAACACTCAACGTTAAAACAGGAGAATGGGTAAAAGTCTCTTCCGCCCGCGGCGAACTCACAGTAAAAGCCGTGGTCACGCCGAGAATGAAAACTCTGAAGGCAAATGGGCGTGAAGTAACGATTGTATGGATGCCCTACAACTGGGGATACAGCGGGCTCTCATCGGGCCCCAGCGTAAACCACCTCACAATTGACGCCGTGGACCCCGGAGCTGGAACTCAGGAAACGAAAGCGTGCCTGGTGAATGTGGTCAAGGCGCATGGACCGGCGACGGCGGCACACGCCAACAAAGAGAAGCGAACATGACTGAGCGAACAGCGTCGACACCCATCAAGTCCACCTTGATCGACATTACAAAATGCATCGGCTGCCGGGCATGCCAGGTGGCTTGCAAGCAATGGAATGATCGCGAGGGAGAGACAACCGAATTGCAGGATTACATGGGCTTTCAGAATCCTGCGACGCTCAGCGCAAAAACTCTCACTCTGATCACTTTTCATGAGTTGCCTAATGAAAAAGCGCCGGGAGGACTGGATTATCTGTTTACGATGCGCCGTTGCCTGCATTGCCTGGAGCCGGCATGCGTCTCCGCGTGTCCGACTACGGCGCTCTCAAGCCAGTTCGATGGCCCTGTGAGTTATGACGCGGACAAGTGCATCGGGTGCCGTTACTGTATCTGGGCCTGCCCTTGGAGTGTGCCAACAGCAGAATGGAACTCGCTGGCTCCAAAAATACAGAAGTGCACGCACTGTGCCGATCGGGCGGAGCAACCACCGCCTGAGGTCCGCAATGGAGTGGCGCTTACCCAGGAGGAGAGCAAACAGTATCGCGAAAGTGTTGTTGTGCCGGCGTGTGTCAAAGCGTGCCCCGCCGATGCGCTCCGTTTCGGCGAGAGAAATGAAATGCTGCAGGAGGCAAAGAACCGCGTCTCCGGACACCCGGACAAATATGTGGACCATATTTATGGAGAGCACGAAGCGGGCGGCACCAGTGTCCTGTACCTCTCGCCGGTGCCGTTCGAAAAGCTTGGATTTCCTGCTGTTGGGACCAAGCCGTATCCGAATTTTTCGAAAGCAGCTTTGGGCGCTGTTCCTCCCGCTGTGATGGCTTTAGGAGCGCTTCTCGGCAGCGCCTATACCTTCTTCAAACGAAGAGCATCTGTCGTTACCGCAACAGAGTCAGGCCACCATGTGCAGTTTGAAACTCTCGATTACAAGCTGCTCACGCCATTTAACTGGACAATGCTCGCGCTGATGGCCTTTGGCGTTATTTCAATGGTGGTGCGCCTTGCTTTGGGACTGGGCGGCAGCACCAACCTTTCCGACACTTATCCTTGGGGGCTTTGGATTGTCTTTGATCTCGTCTGGATCGCGGTGGCCGCCGGGGCCTTTGCGACCGCCGGTTTTATTTACATTTTTCAGCGTAAGGACCTGTATTCGCTGGGACGTTCAGCTGTGTTCATCGGGTTCTTAAGCTATACATTCGTTACCGTTACGCTGATCGCCGATCTTGGATTGCCATGGCATTTCTATCAGCTTGGCCTGCAGTCGCCCGATCATTCTGCCATGTTTGAGGTTTCCTGGTGTGTGGGACTTTATGTTACGGTGCTGCTCCTTGAGTTTCTACCCATACCGTTTGAACGCTGGGGACTCCAGAAAGCAATGGACATGTGGCGGCGCTGGTCCGGAGCTTACGTTGCCTTTGCGGTTACGTTGTTTGTCTACCTGCTCTCACGCAATTTGGTCTATGCCGCCTTGACCGCGATTGTGTTCGGTCTGCTCGCCTGGGCTTTCCGGGCGCGAGACAAAAAACCTGAACCCATCATGTTGGCGATTGCAGCTGTAACGCTCTCCACCATGCACCAGAGTTCGCTTGGCTCATTGTTCCTGCTGATGCCCGACCAACTCGCACCGCAATGGTGGTCGCCTGTAATGCCAATCTCGTTCTTCCTCTCTTCCATTACTGCTGGTACCGCCACCGTCGTACTGATCGAAATGTGGATCGCAAAAGCCTGGAACCGGCCGCTTCGGACGGCGCAGCTCGCCGCAGTGGGTAAGATCACATTCTGGTCACTGCTGATCTATCTGACCTTTCGCCTGGTTGATATGGCCGTGCGCGGTCAATTCGCGCACGCATTTTCCGGAAGACTGGGTGCACTGTTCGCAATTGAAATCATCCTGGGCGGGATCGTTCCCCTCGCTTTGCTTGCTAGCAAATCTCGGCGTAATAATCCTCAGCTCCTCTTTATAGGGGAACTTCTCGCCGCACTAGGCATAATTCTCAACCGGGTGAATGCGGTACTGCTGGCAATGCATCTGAAAGGACCAATGCCCGGCACCGCGCCTGCGACATATTCCCCATCGGTCTTTGAATGGGGAATTTCGGTAGGTCTGATCGCCGCAACCATCTTTCTCTTCGGGATGGCAGCGCGGCTGCTTCCGTTACTCCCAAGGCAGCAAGCCGGACAAGGACGACTGCCATGAACCAGAACGGATGGCTGAAGACACATTCCTACCTTCAACCTCTCGCCTCGCTACAGGCGCACATCAACGCGGAGATAGCTGAAATTCCGATAGTCCGTCCTTCAATTCCTGAATGGGACGGCTACGCTGATGATTTTCATGCTGCCGTACCTTTATTACATAGCCCTAAAGCCGGCATCGACCTTGACCCTGTTGGAGAATACATCGCGTTGTTGGTCCAGAAGCTGGCCGCAAGCTCTTTGCCCCACAGTCTTGCAGAAGAGAGCAAAGTTCTGAATACCGAACTGTGCCACGCTCCTAATGCACACTGCGCTGCTGTGGCATGGCTGTTGTATGGCGCGCCTTTTACCACGTCCGTTCCTGGATTCTTGCGCTACATCGGCTGGAAAACCTTGTCTCTGTATCTGGGCCCAGTGGTACAGTCTTTCGGTAAATGGCGCGACGAAGAGAGATGGCTTCAAAGCTATTGCCCCACTTGTGGCTCATTGCCCAGCATGGCCCAATTAGTCGGCAAAGATCCGGGACGTCGGCGGCTCCTTTCATGCGGGTGCTGCGGCACGCGTTGGTGGTACAGACGCACTGGATGCCCATTTTGCGATTCACAGAATAATCATCAACTGTCAGTGCTTACCATTAAAGGAGAAGCACCTCTTCGCATCGATCACTGTGAAAGTTGCGGCGGCTATCTAAAAACCTACGATGGAGAAGGACACGAAAGCGTACTTCTGGCCGACTGGACCTCGATTCATCTTGATATCATCGCCCAGGATCGCGGACTGAAACGATTGGCCACGTCGCTTTATCATCTTTAGGATCGAATAAACAAAACCCCGCCCGTCGTCACAAAACCGCCTACCTCGCATGACCTTCCAGCGTCTTATCGCCACAATATGATCAAGGATTTTGGTTCGGAGAGAATCCCAGACTGTCATACATCACTATGTTTGCTACAGCTCATCTATTATCTTGTGTTCTCCAGTGACGCGCAGGTCTCTCGGATTTCCGATTACGGTGTGATTGGCGACTGCAGAACCATTGCCCTTGTATCCAGGCAGGGAGCCATTGATTGGCTGTGCTGGCCGCGATTTGATAGTCCGTCAATCTTCGCTGCTCTGCTCGATCAAGAGAAGGGCGGCAGCTGGTCCATTGCTCCGGCAAGTCCATTTCAAGTCGAGCGCAGCTACATTCGAGATTCAAACGTTCTGGAAACGCGTTTTGTATGTTCTACAGGAAGGGCTACGCTCACAGATCTGATGACGGTGGCTTCTGAAGATTTCAAGCGAGCTGCGCTGGTGCCAGACCATGAAATTGTGCGTCAGCTTGTATGCACAGGGGGCGAAATCGAAGTTCGGGTTAACTTCCATCCCCGGGCTGACTATGGATTAAAGCCTGTACGGATTCACGATCTAGGCCCGCTCGGTTTGCGGATCAATGTGGGCCGCGGCGCATACTGGCTGCACTCAAGCCGGCCTCTCACGGTCCAGTCGGATCGTGCCACCGCTACGTTCGCCCTCAAACGTGGTGACTTTCTGCAATTTTCCTTCAGCTACGCGCAGGAATCGCCTGCTGTGCTACCTGCGCTCGGGCAGAGGGTCCACGCCGCGATCGAGCGGTCTATAAATTGGTGGCAGCAGTGGACCGCAAGAGCAGCCTATCAGGGACCGTATCGCGACGCGGTCACACGCAGCGCCATGGTGCTGAAGATGCTCACGTACGCGCCTTCCGGGGCAGTCATGGCGGCAGCAACAACTTCATTGCCGGAGAGGATTGGCGGCGCCCTCAATTGGGACTATCGTTATTGCTGGCTGCGTGATGCTTCATTAACAGTGCGAGCTTTGCTGGGACTTGGTTATATAGAAGAAACAGAAGCCTTTCTCACCTGGTTGTTGCATGCTACACGCCTCACACAGCCCGAACTCAAAATTTTGTACACCGTATTCGGTCAACTTGCTCCACGCGAGCGCGAGCTTGTGCACCTGCGAGGCAATGGCGGCTCTGCTCCGGTACGCATCGGCAATGGTGCTCGCAAGCAGCTTCAACTCGATGTCTATGGCGAGGTGATTGACGCAAGCGCGCAATATGGGCAGTTGAACGGCGGCTTTGACCGCAGCACGCAGAAAGTGCTGATCGGATTTGGAAAATACGTAGCAAAAAACTGGGACCAGCCTGATGAGGGCATTTGGGAGCCACGATCTGGAAAACGAAATAACACTCATTCTCGCTTGCTTTGCTGGGCGGCGCTTGACCGTCTTCTTGCCATGGATGAGAAAGGCATCCTTCAAGGAGTGCCGCGTGCATGGTTTACGCGTGAGCGCGAACGAATCCGGGAGCAAATCCACCATCGCGCATGGAATGATGGACTCAAAAGCTATGTCGATGTATTAGATAGTGACGGGATGGATGCGACTCTCTTGCGCATTCCATGGTATGGCTTTGAAGAAGCGGATTCTCCGCGCATGACGAGCACATATAGAAAGGTATGCGAGCATCTCGGCGCCGGCAATGGGCTGCTGTTTCGATATCAGCGCGAGCCTCGTGAAGGTGCATTCGGAATTTGTGGCTTCTGGGCCGTTGAATATCTGGCTTTGGGCGGTGGCACGCTCCAAGAAGCACACAAACAGTTTGATTCACTGTTGAAATTTGGGAATGATCTGGGCTTGTTTGCAGAGGAAATCGATCCGGTTTCCGGCGAGGCGCTGGGTAATTTTCCCCAGGCATTTACACACATTGGACTCATCAGCGCGGCCCTGACGCTTGCCGAGCAGGATCGAGGGGCCGATCATCCCGCCGTAAAGACAGGGGAAGACGTAAGATCGTCTGCAGGAGTAAAAGCGTGAACTGGGACAGTTGGCTCGTGTGGGGTTTTGCCGCGACAATCGTGTTGAGCACAATCAGTGCAGCAGCCCAAGGCCTGGGCCTTACAAGGATGAATTTGCCTTATATGCTGGGCACGCTCTTTACTCTTGATCGCGACCGGGCAAAACTCTATGGGTTTGGCGTTCACCTGTTTGCCGGCTGGATATTCTCACTGATCTATGTGCTGCTCTTCCAGCAATTGGGCGTTGCAGGATGGTGGCGTGGGGCCGTTTTCGGGCTGGTACATGGGATTGCCGTCCTGGTGGTAGTTGTAGGATTGCTTCCCGGTTTGCATCCACGCATGGCGAGTGAGCAGCATGGCCCGGAAGCGCGGAGCCTGCTGGAACCACCAGGGTTTCTGGCGCTTCATTATGGCGTGCAGACGCCACTCACCATCCTGCTTTCGCATGTGGTCTTTGGCGTGATAATGGGAGCATTTTATCGGTTGAAGTAAATTGCAACCATCAAGCCGCGCTTGGATAAGCCACCGTACTCAGCAATGCGTTTTCTGCCTGCCGGGAATCCAGCCTGGTATGTTGCGCCACTACGGGAACGTCCGAATGAATGACGCTCGAAAAATCCTTGTCTCTCGGGATCGGTTCGGGATCTTTCAGGTCGTTAAAGCGAACATGCCGGGTTCGTTGAGCAGGAACGGTAATTTTGTACGGGCCCACCGGCTCGCGGTCAGAATAGTAGATTGTGATCTCAACATGTGCGTCTTTACTGGACGCATTGAGTAAACAGACTGTTTCATGACTGAGCATTTGGGGCTCAGGGCCGTGGCTCTCCGGCGGAATATATCCTTCTGCAATTACCCATTCTCTTACACCAATAGCCTTACTCATGATCCCCCTCCTGTCAGCGTTTTTTAAACAAGGTCCATCCCAGCACGCCTGCTCCAATGGACGCCAGCACGGCAAGCGCCTGCAATCTTGCTTTACGGCGCGTGGACTTGCGCCGGGCGACAAGCGCATTCTCTGGATAAACCTCAGGCTCGCTGAGCCCTTTTTGGTGCAGCCCTATTTGAAGAACCTCAGCCAGATGCAGCGCGTGCCTTCCGGTTTCCTGGCTGATTTGCTCACGGCAACTGAAGCCGTCCGCCATAATCAACGTCGAGAGTGGCGCTTTGCGCACAGCCGGCAATAATTTTCGTTCGCCGATAGCTATTGAGACGTCATATTTGTCACTCTCAAATCCGAAAGATCCTGCCATTCCGCAACAGCCTGAAGCAAGAACATCGCAGTCGAGTCCCATCTTCTTCATCACAGAGCTTTCGGCTTCGAACCTGAGCACCGATTTATGGTGGCAATGACCTTGCGCCAGCGCTTTCCTCTCGATTCGCGGCAGGCTGGCACCCTCTGTTTTCTGCTCCAAAAACTCACTTAATAGCAACGTCTGTTTCCCCAGCTTGGTTGCCAGAGGATCGTCAGGAAAAAGACTGTGCAGTTCGTCGCGGAAGACTGAAGCGCAGCTTGGCTCCAACACCACCAGCGGCACACCTGCTTCAATCTGTGATTGCAATGTGTCTAAGATTTTCCGCAAATACAGTTTTGCTTTGTCCAGCATTCCGTAGTCGTAAAGCGGCCGGCCACAGCAAAGATGTTTGCGCGGGATCTCAACCTGAAAACCGGCGTTTTCCAAGACCTCGGTTGCAGCTTGCGCCGTTTCCGGGAAGAAATAGTTATTGAACGTGTCCGGCCATAGCATCACTTTGGCCATAGTCCGGCTTGGGAGTCGCTCGCGTTTTTTGAACCATTGACGAAATGTCTGGGGAGCAAATTCCGGAATGGTTCGCTTGAACGGCATACCCGCCGCGAACTTGGCTGCATGGCTCAATCCAGGTGTTTGGGTAACAAGATTGACCAACCCCGGCCAAAGTGAGGCCGCTCGTGCCCATTGATCGACAAGCCCAAAAGCATAAGCATGCCGTGGGGGCAGCCGGCCTTCCCAGTAGTGGGAAAGAAATTCGGCCTTGTATGTGGCGATATCGACGTTGACAGGGCAATCACCTTTGCACCCTTTGCATGAGAGGCACAGGTCCAGCGATTCTTTTACACTTTCGTCGTGCCAACCATCGGCGATCACATTGCCATTCAGCATCTCCCAGAGATGGTGGGCGCGACCGCGCGTGGTGTGCCGCTCTTCATGCGTCACCATAAAGCTGGGGCACATCGTGTCGTCATCGGGCTTTTGCGCGTCCTTGCGGCGGCATTTACCAACGCCCACACAGCGTAATGCCGCATGAGCAAAGCGGCCCTTATCGTCAGGATATTTGAAATGAGTTTCTGGCTCCCACGGTTTATAGTCCGGACCGAGACGCAGATTCTGGTCAATGCGATATGGATCAACGATTTTTCCCGGGTTCATCTTCCAATCGGGGTCCCAGATCGATTTGAACTCTCGAAAAGCCTCAATCAGTTCATTGCCAAACATCTTGTAAAGAAATTCAGCACGGGCCTGGCCGTCACCATGCTCACCGCTGAGGCTGCCGCCGTGTTTTACGCACAAGTCCGTGGCTTCTTCCATGAATGAGCGCCACTTCTTGATTCCTGCCGCGCTCACAAGATCGAACGTGACGCGGCAATGGACGCAACCCTGGCCAAAGTGGCCATAGAGAACTGATTTGTAGTCGTATTTGTTGTAGAGCGCGCGCAGATCGCGAAGATAAGCACCCAGATTCTCCGGCGCGACGGCGGAATCTTCCCATCCTTCCCAGGTATCAGCTTGGCCCGGAACGAATGCAGTAGAGCCTAGTCCGGCTTCACGCACCTGCCAGATGTGCTCAATGTCCGCTTTGTCAGTGAACAACCGCATGGAAGGTGCGCCGGTCTTTTTCTGCAACACATCCATGACATGTTCGGCCAAATTGATTGCATTCTGCCGTTTGTCTGCTCCGAACTCCGCCATCAGCCAGCCCTTGCCTTCAGGCAGTAGCTTCAGATAGCGCGAATTCGCCCCAGCTTTCTTCTCAATGTTTTGATACAGATCGTGATCGATGCCTTCGAGCGCGGTTGGCTGAAACGGTAGAATATCCATGACGTGGTCCGCCGCCTGGTAAACATCGGGATATCCAAGCATCAGGATCACGCGTTCCGCCTTAGCATCGATCAGTCGGACTTTGGCTTCAAGAATGGTGATGAGTGTGCCTTCACTTCCAACTAATGAACGGGCGATGTTGAAACGGCCATCATCTCCCGGCAATAGTTGATCCAGGTTGTATCCGGAAACACGACGTGGGATTTTTGGATACTTTTCCCGTACCAGCCCACCGTAATGGGACCTTAAAGATTTGAGATAGCGATAAACGTCGCCAACGCGGCCTCCTTGCAGGATGCGGCGATCAAGCTGTGCATCATCCGTCCAACCCACGTTCATGCGAGTGCCGTCATAAAGCAGTATCTCGAGCTCTTCAACATTCTCATGGCACCTGCCGGACATCTGCGCGTGCGCGCCGCAGGAGTTGTTGCCGATCATGCCGCCAAAGCAGCAATGCGTGTGGGTGGCCGGGTCAGGTCCCCAGGTTAGAAGCTTGTTGCTCTTTTCCATCGCTTGATCCCGCAATTCGTCGCAGACGGTTCCCGGCAACACACGGGCCCAGCGCTCGCGCGTATTGATTTCCAAGACCCCATGCATGTACTTGGACCAATCCATCACGATGGCGGCGTTGCAAGTCTGTCCGGGAATGCTTGTACCCCCGGCACGCGACAGCAATGGAGCGCCAAACTTGCGGCAGGCTGAGACAGCATTGATCACATCTTCTTTGGAGCGAGGAATTACCACACCAATAGGCACCTGCCGGTAATTACCGGCGTCCACGGCATACATTGCTTTACTGCCTGGATCAAAACGCACCTCACCTTCGACATTCCGGCGAAGTTCCTGCTCAAGAGCCTCGACGTCAACCTGCGGCGATCGCCAGTCAGGTGGACGTAATGCAATCGATTGCTTGAGATCATCCACGGTAACGAGCGGCACTTTGCTGGCGGACATCTGTTCTCCTTCAGGCGGCAAATCGTTCGGCGTCGGCGCGTTTGAGTTCCAATCCCAGCCCAGGCCGCGACAAATCAGGCCGAAGCTCTCCATTGATCAACTGCGGCAGACTATCGAATAACATGCGCTCGATTCGCACATGGTCGTGAAAGTATTCAAGGTTTTTGAACGGTGTGACCGCGCAGACAACATGCGTATGCAAAGCCGGCGCGGTATGAGCGGAGAGCGGGACGTTATGAGCCTGGCAAAGCGCGGCAACCTGGAGAAAACCAGTGACCCCGCCGCATCGAGTAATGTCGGCCTGCTGCACGTCTACCGCTCCTGCCGCGAGCATCCTTTGAAAATAAAAAACGTCATAGCCGTACTCTCCTGCGGCAATCTCCATGCCGGCGGGTGCGCGATCACGTAGCAACCGGAGACCCTCCAGATCATCTGAGGAAACTGGTTCTTCAAACCAGCAAACACCAAAGCGGGCAAACCTTTCCGCCTGGGCAAGCGCCTGCTTGCGGCTGTATGCACCGTTGGCATCCACGAATAATTCCGCATCAGCGCCAATGGCCTCGCGGGCAACTTGTACTCGCTGTATGTCTCGGTTTGCATCGCGCCCGATCTTCATCTTCACGCTACGGATACCCTGATTGACCCAACCGGATAATTGGCTGGAGAGTTGCTGATCAGAATACGAAGTAAAACCTCCGCTTCCATAAATCGGCGCTCCGGTACGCACCTGGCCGAGCAGTGTTACCAATGGCACGTCGAGAATACGGGCCTTCAAGTCCCACAGCGCGCAATCAACGGCGGAAATGGCCATTGAGCAGATCCCTGGCCGGCCCAGATTTCTAATGCGACGCCACATGGAAGCGTAAGCTGCCGGTGGAGACATCGCGTCAGCATGTACCACCACTTCTTTAAGAATCTCTTGAATCAGAGTGGCAGTAGCGTGGTCAGCATATGTATAACCCAGCCCGCATTTTCCGGCAGCACAGGCTTCCACCAGAACCATCGTGGTTTTGTCCCATTCCAGAGTACCGTCAGATTCAGGAAAATCGGTTGGCGCCGTATAACTGGAAACAGTAAGCGTCTCAACAGGGGCTATTGTTGACTGGTTATGCATGCAGGCATGGCAATTCTCGGAACTGCCAACTATCAGATGAGATGTAAGCGGTCGGTTGCGGGATTGCCATGATACATATCGTTATGCGATATAAAATAATAAAGAGAAAAACAACGCATGTCCCAGGCGCATCCAAATCTTTGATACGCGTTAAGGAGAGAACAGGATGGCCAGGCATGAGGTTGTTGTGATTACAGGAGCTTCCGCGGGAGTAGGACGGGCTGCAGTCCGAGAATTTGCGAAACATGGCGCATCTGTGGGTTTGATCGCACGTGGAACCGATGGGCTGGAGGCAGCACGGCGCGAAGTGGAAGCCGCAGGCGGAAAAGCGGTGGTGTTGAAAGTAGATGTGGCCGATCCAGCGCAAGTTGAGGCTGCTGTGCAGCGAGTAGAGGAAGAACTAGGCCCAATTGATATCTGGGTGAACAACGCGATGGCCTCTGTATTTTCCCCCATCAAGGAAATGCCCGCCGAAGAGTACAAGCGCGTCACCGAAGTTACCTATCTCGGCTATGTGTACGGGACGCTGGCCGTGTTAAAGCGCATGCTTCCGCGAGATCGCGGCACAATCGTGCATGTTGGTTCGGCGCTCGCCTATCGCAGCATTCCGTTGCAGTCTGCGTATTGTGCCGCCAAGCACGCAGTTCTGGGTTTTTTTGCTTCACTGCGCACTGAACTTATGCATGACAAGAGCAACGTGCACACGGTCATGGTACAGATGCCGGCGCTCAATACGCCTCAGTTTGGTTGGGTGAAGAGCCGCTTGCCGCGCAAGGCGCAACCGGTGCCTCCGATTTTTCAGCCTGAAGTAGCCGCGCGCGCCATCTATTACGCGGCGCATCACCCTGAGAAGCGCGAATATTTCGCAGGATGGTCAACTGTGAAGGCGATTGTGGGGAATAAGCTGCTGCCTTCATTTGGCGACCGATATCTGGCTCACAATGGCTATGAAGCGCAGCAGCATGATGGCGCTGAAGATCCAAACCGCCCGAACAATCTTTGGGAACCCGTCCCAGGAGACCACGGCGCTCACGGAGGTTTCGATGATCGCGCTCACTCCCGCAGCATAGAACTGTGGGCGGAGACGCATGCCAAATGGCTGGCGATTGTGGCCGGTTTGGGTATCGCTGGGGCCGCTCTTAAGCTCATGAGCGAGATTCGTCGCAAATCGGATCGCCAAGAGCGGGCGGGAACTAAAGCCGCATGATGCCAAATCCGCTTTACTGAAACTAGGCATCGACTGATTGTGCAGCCTACGGTGCATCCATGAAGTAAGCGCAGCCCACGCTAGCCCTCCACGAGGCAAGTTTCTCTCTTGCCGCGCGAAGGCTAAGTGTTTTTTCTGGACTGCGCTGAATTTATTCTTTCTTCTTTATCGGCGCCAATGCCACTGATGACTGCCCTTTAGCACGAGTGACCGGTACCAATTCTCCACGGGCAATTGGCTGGCGGTGCAACTGATAGTCTGAAGCCCATGCTCCTTGCGCAATGGCGCTCCTGGCATTGAAAAAGTTCTCCAGCGCAATTGCCACCTGGAATGAAAAATCCGTGGAATAAGTGTGCTCGTTCATGGAAGTTGCACAACGTAGGTTCTGGAACCACGGCATCCACTCAGGAGTGCCGCCTTTTGCCGGCGGGTCTTTCTGTCCATCAGGCACCGCCGTTGGAGGCACCAGGCTGGTTACAGCCGGGTATTGTGCGGCAACATGGCAGCCCATGCATGATGTGGTGTTCAGGTCGGCAGGGCCGTTTAAACGGAAATTCCACCCCAGATGCTGTGGAGGCAGGTCTTTATCATCGAAGATCGCCTGCTCTTTCAGCTCTGGATTCACCGTTGTGTGGAGAACTGGGTATGCACCGCTGGTTTTGTTGGTCTTGTTGTCAGGATCATCTCCCCACATCAGGCCAACCGGCACCAGGTTCATAAATTTGTTCTGGTTATTCAACTGACCGTTGTAAACAAATGTTCCAAAGACCCAGCCTGTCAGCCCTGGAGCATCGGCGCGCGCGTCACGTACAGCAATATCCATTTGTAGCAGGTTGACTGCCGTGACTTTGCGGGTGGAAGACTTCCAGAAATTTTCAGTGATATAAGCTTTCCACTGCAACGGGTTTTCAAGATAAGCAATTTTGTCTGTGCCCTGCGGCGCGTCAGTAAACAGGAGCTTGGCGAACACTGTGCCAATGGGGAACCCGCCACCATAACGCGAGTCCGTGGCCCGAGGATCGGGATTGGTAGGATCGGCCCACATTTTTCCCATCGTGTATCCGGCCATGTCATTCACCAGAGTGATCGCATAGACGGAGTAATTTCCATCTTTACCTTTTTGGTCTGGCCCTAGCTGGTAGGGTGTGACTGGCGCTTCTTTAATGAGTCCACGGAAGCCTTCGGTCCCGCCGTTGGGTGGATAGGCCTCCGGGCCCGTGGTGGTGGGATGAAGCCAGGGTATGTGATACCAGCCACGGACATGGTTCTTGTACGGGTCCCAATCCGGCAGATTCCCTTCAAAAGCATAGTCCCTGGCCGCCAGCAGATACTCTTTGGGATTCTTTTTGAAGTCTATCTTCTCAACGAAGTCAGGCACGTGCTCGGGCTTTTCTTTGGGAAAATCGGTTTTCAAGCGGAAGATAGGCTGATCAGAGTAGTTCTGAATGTATTCCGCGGGTTTGACCATGAAGCCAAAATCCGGAAAGCTCACGCCACGCTCCTTGGTTGCGGAGAGCGCCACCGCTGAAGCCGATTGTGGGGCCGGCGTCTTGTTGTCCGCCGGCGCCGGCGCAGCAGGTTTTGAATTGCAAGCGACTATAAACATCACCGCGCCGAGCAGCAAGAGTCCGAACACGGCGAAAAACTGCCTATGCTGTGCAGGCTTGAGTGAGCCTGCCGGGCGATCTGATTTATCGGTGGTCTTACTCCAACTTAGGTTCATCGATTCTCTCCTTG
>DASXKZ010000117.1:0-22054 GCA_036496525.1 Candidatus Angelobacter sp. | reverse complement strand
CGTGGTCCTACGCAACGATCTGCAAAAGCCTTCTGATCTACAGGATGGCCTGCTTCCCGCGGCTCCGTTCAGGTCTATATTCTTCGATCGCACGAATGCCACCGTCATCTTCAGCCCGATACCTGGCCCGTTTACGATGGCAGCTTTCCGGCAGCCCTGATCTTTACTTACAGACTCCTTTACGCAGCTTTCTTGTGGCGCTTCTCTTTTGCGACTTTGGCTGCCTGCTTGCCCAGTGCGGTCCTTGTCGACTTGGGCAAATGCGCGATCGTGCGTTTCTTTTTTGCGGCACTCGCCGCCTTCTTGATGTTCTTGCGCGCTGCGCTCCGTTGTTTTTCGCTCGCCATGGTGTTCTCCTTCTTAATGACGTTTAAAGTACTGCACCGCCCGCTCATGGGCTTTGGCCTTTTCCATGCTTGAAAAAGTTCCCAAATTACGGCGCTTGCCTGTCTTTGGGTTTTTCTTGCGCGAATACAAACGATATTCGCCTGACTTTAACTTGCGAATCATATTGTCTCCACAAGGTTCTTCTTTTTATGATGATCGCCGACAGGCAGCGTGTCGCCTTTTCGAATGGATTGTGATCATGCGGCAGCGCAGCCGGGAATGTTGATGTCCTAATGAGGCGAGCTATTACTTGCTGTCCCGATGATCCGACCACCTGATTTCCGATTCAGTGTCATCAGTGTCAATCACTGGTGAGTTTTTTGGCTTTTCGGATCATTCAGCTCTTCGGCGCTTCGTAATACTTTCCGTTCACTTCCGTGCCCATTACGGCGAAGTCACACTTTGACGTCTCGAGCGGATCAGTCTTGAACGTGAAATCAATCGACGGCACCCGAAACGTGGCTTCCAGTTGTGCATTTGCCTTGAAGCCCTCAAATCGGTATTGGCGCGACGGGTCTTCATATTTCACTGGCTCACTGGTGGCCTTGAACACCAGTTTGAAATCCATAAATGCTGGGGTTGTTTCCGCATCCATGGCCGGCCAGCGCGGCTGATCAATGATCGGCACATTCGTCATCTGCAGCGTGGCCGTTGTACCGTCCTGGCTAAACGTGAGTCCTTCTGTCGGAACGGGTGTAACCCAATACAGGCCTTCAGGCGAAATAGGCGGATGAAAGTCATGGAACTGGTTTGCAGGGACCGCCGGTCCTTTGAATACCGTGAGTCATGTGTGTGTGAATATTCCTTGTCGCGCCTGTCGTCCTGCCCAGTATTCGCCTGCCATATAGCTGTAATCCGTAGTGGGATTTCCCCAGGCAAAGCGGTTGCCTTTGTTGTCCGTGCCCATGCCATGGAAGCCATTGCAGCGCGCCAGTTTCCCTTTGAAATGAAAGATGTTGGATAGCTCAACGTTCGGTGCCGGGCTCTGGTTGTGATTGCCGTTCTTATCGAGCCATGGAATTGGATAAGGGCATGCTCCGCCATTGGAAAGCCCATGATTCGAGGGTATGGGTGGTGCGCACGATTCCGGCGCGGATTGCGCCAGGAGTTGACGGCCCGGCAACGAAGCTGCCACCACAGAGGCGACGCCAAGCTTCAACAAATTTCGCCGATCGAGGGTCGAACTGCGCTGATTTTGGCACCGATCGACAAGCGTATCTTTGGTCGGTTTAGGATCAAGAATGAATTGCATTGTTTTTCCTCTTTCAGGGACGAATTGCACTGTTCATTTCCGGACGCGGGATTTCGAATTCGGTCAAACTGAAAAATGCTTGGCCAGCGGTCGCACGCACCTAAGTGAGTAGCTCTTAATACTTTGAATCGCTGCAATCAATTGGCATCCCGCTTGCACGTGGAGATGCAAGACTTTGGGCTCATGTTGCAAGCTATCCCTGGGTGTAACCCAGATCCTTGAATGTGGAGGTCCCATGGCAAAGGTAGAGCGCATTCGTGAAGTGGTGACAGGCTCGGTTGATCTGGACTATGTCCGCCAGAAGACTGAGGCCGGCTGGAAACTGGTGGCAATAGAATGGCGCCGCGAAATTGCAGGCGACGAAACCGAACAGCCGATCATTGTGGAAGAGATACCTTACGGCTTGCGGGTCGCCTCCGACTGCAGCCGTCTGGAAGAAGATCCGCAAGAGCGTGGCGTCTTGGTGCAAATGATGGAGCTAATCGTCCAGGACTATTCGATCACACTGGTGGCATCTGAGCTGAATAAGCGCGGTCTGCGCACCCGTACCGGCAGCCCATGGACTCCGGTCTCGGTCTTCAATATGCTTCCTCGCCTCATTGAAGTCGGTCCGCATATCTTTTCTAGTGATGATTGGGAAGCGCGCCGCGAACGGCTGTTGAACATGATCTAGTATGCTCTTCGGATGAAAATCGTCTCCGTCGGCGAGGTGCTCTGGGATGTCCTTCCATTCGCGGAGCACCTGGGTGGCGCGCCTTTCAACTTCGCCTGGCATGCGCACAATCTTGGGCATGAAGTGTGCTTCGTCAGCGCTGTTGGCAACGATCCGCACGGCAACCAAGCTCTCAAGCAAATGGCAGAAGCGGGCCTATCCACTCGCTTTATCCGGCGAGTGCCCGATCATCCTACCGGGACTGTCACCGTAGCAATGGACTCAATCGGATTGCCACACTACACAATTCATCGTCCTGCGGCTTATGACTTTGCTGCGCTCAACCCACCAGATTTTGACGCTCTGCTTGCCCCTCCACCCGACTGGATTTACTTTGGCACTCTGCAACAGATGAGTGCTCCTGCGCATGACCTTACATTGCGACTGTTGGCGGCCGCGCGCTCAGCGAAGCGTTTTTACGACATCAATCTTCGTGCCAATTCCTTTACCCCCGAACTCGTCCAAAACCTAGCCCGGCATGCCGACGTTCTCAAGTTGAATGAGCAGGAAGTCCCCGTGCTCCGCGAAATAGCTGGAATCGAAGGCGACTCCGTTGAACGGTTTTGCCGAGATTGCCTCAGCATGTTCCAACTAGATGCAATCTGCATCACACTTGGCTCCGATGGCTGCGCTTTGTTAATGAAAGATGAATTTTTGGAGAGTCCCGGCTTTTTGGTTCAGGTAGCCGACACTGTTGGCGCTGGCGACGCTTTTTCTGCTGCTCTTCTCCACGGGATCAATGCCGGCTGGCCTGTCTCCCAGATCGCAAATTTCGCCAACCGTGTCGGCGCTCTCATTGCCAGCCGTCCCGGCGGCACACCCAAATGGTCCATTGACGAAGCCCACGCTCTGCAATTTATTGCAGGTTCCTAGTGTGTTATGGATAGAGCGAAATTTCTCTGCTGGATTGCCGCAGACTGTGAGTAGAATACGCGGCAGCAGACAACTTTAGAGGAGGAATGCGTATGGGTAGACCTGTCGGGGTTACGATTCTCGCGATTCTAAACTTTATCGGGGCCGCCTTTTGTCTCCTGGGTGGAATAGCCATGATTCTTGGGGGTGGCTTCATAGCTTCGATGATGAGTCAACAAGGTGCAGGCGGAGCCGGCATTCTCGCCGGGCTAGGCGCTGCTGCTGGCGTCTTCATCATCATCATGGGCGGAGTCGCCGCTCTCATGGGATTTGGCTTATGGAAACTCAAGGAATGGGCGCGCATCGTCAGCATTGTCCTGGCTGGCATCGGCGCGGCTTTGCAGTTGCTTGGGTTGCTCGGAACTCTGGCCCATTTCAATGTTCTTGCTGTTATATGGGGCATATTCTGGTTGGCAATCGACGCCTTGATTATCTGGTATCTCATTAAGCCGGAAGTCAAAGCCGCCTTTCAGCAGCGCCCGATGGCCAGCGCCGCTTCCGCCTAGCATTCACAGTTTCCAAACACCAATGGGCTGCTTCGGCAGCCCTCAACTTTGATTTCATTTACCCTTGATGTAGATTCTGGCTATTGCCATGCCCAAGATCGTTTTCCTCTTTGACGTTGACAACACGCTGCTCGATAACGACCGTGTCACCGCCGACCTCAAGCGCCACCTGGAGCAGCAGGTTGGCCCGGAGCGCCAGCAGCACTACTGGGATTTCTTTGAGCAGCTCCGCACCGAGCTTGGTTATGCGGATTATCTGGGCGCGTTGCAGCGTTACCGCCTGGAGTACCCGCGCGATCCCAGCCTGCTTACGGTTTCACACTTTCTTATCAATTATCCTTTTGCCACGCGGCTATATCCTGATTCGCTTGACGCGATTGAGCACGTTAAGCAATGGGGCACGGCGGCAATTCTTTCTGACGGCGATGTTGTTTTCCAGCCGCGCAAGGTTGAGCGCTCCGGAATTTATGAATCGGTAAACGGTAATGTGCTGATCTATATTCACAAAGAAAAAGAGTTGGAAGACGTGGAACGCCGCTTCCCTGCCGATCACTATGTGCTGATCGATGACAAAATTCGCATCCTGGCCGAAGTAAAGAAGATCTGGGGCAGCAAAGTCACAACTGTTTTTCCCAAACAAGGCCACTACGCGCTCGATCCTAAGATCCTCTCGGCTTATCCTGCGGCAGATATCAGCATCAATCGCATTGGAGACCTGCTGAACTATGACCGCGATGCTTTTCTCCCGAAAGCCTGAGTAAAAGCACGAGCAAACCCCAAAACCTTGAAACACAGAGAAACAGAGAAAGCGGAGGTTTTGGTTTTTCAATTCTGGCGATTCTCCGTGTCTCCGTGCCTCCGTGGTAGGTTTGGGTTTTCCGATCACCCGATCACGTGGCGCTCACCAGATCACCCGATTCCCAATCAGTGTTATCAGCGCTAGTGGTGAGATTCTCGCAACTTGCCGAAAAGCCTCCCCGCGTTGACAATCTCTATACTTCAAAAACAGGAGAAGCTTAAATGCCCAAATACGTCATCGAGCGCGAAATTCCCGGCGCTGGAAATCTGAAGCCCGAAGAGCTGCAGGCCATCTCACAGAAATCCTGCGGCGTTCTTAAAAACATGGGGCCGCAAATCCAGTGGGTCGAGAGCTTTGTAACCCAGGACAAGATTTATTGCGTCTACATTGCGCCCAATGAAAAAATGGTGCGTGAGCACGCCAGCCAGGGCGGCTTTCCTGCCAACAAGGTTTCAGAGATTAAAACGACCATCGACCCGACGACCGCAGAGTCGGCCTAGATAAACCGATCTACGGTTTCCCGGCAATTCCCTGCACTTCAAAGCGGGCGTTAAACAGCAGCTTTCCGGAGCCTAAAAATGCCCGCGCTGGAAACTCGCTTTTAAAATACGTTCTATAAACAACGTTGAAAGCTTCAAAAAGTGAAACGTCGGAGCAGAATATCTGGACAGACAGGAGATCGTCCATGGTCAAGCCGGCGGATTCCAGCGTCCGCTTTACGCCGTCCATTACAAGCCGGGCTTCCTCGTCAGCCGTGTCCGGCGGCCGCCCAGTCTTAGGATCAAGGCCGATGTGCCCGCAGAGGTAAAGCGTATCACCGTGCCACACCGCGTCACTAAACGGTAGATTGGCCCTCGTGGTGCGTTCCGAACGAATTCTCTTGCCGCCAGCGGCCAGCCCAACAGCCAGCGCGAACGTATTCAATAAAAGTAATTCTGCGGTCATGGTTCCTCCGTAAGTTCTAAGATATGCACCATCAGGCTTCAGCAGTTCATTTTTCTTATGCGCTCGCTCAGGAGAGAGTAAAATTTGGTGCCAGAAAGAATAAGCGTCAATTTGCATATGGAGGGTACATGCGTAAATTTCTGGCGATCCTGCTTCTGCTTCCAGTCGTGGCTCTGGCGCAGACATCCGCCCCAAAGAAAGCCGCAACAAAAGCCAAATCGGCAGGTCCTGCCCCGGTGGTGGTCACGCCCGATAAGATTCAATGGGGCCCTGCGCCCGCCATTTTTCCGTCCGGCGCTCAATTCGCTGTCCTGGCCGGTGATCCAAGCAAGCCCGGCCCGTTCACGGTCCGTCTAAAGCTACCGGATGGCTACAGAGTCATGCCGCACTGGCATCCCACCGCGGAAAGCGTGACCGTGCTTTCCGGCGAGTTCCATGTGGGCATGGGCGATAAGTTCGACGAAAGTTCAATGCTCACTCTACCGGCGAAGTCTCTTGGCGTGGTTCCACCACACCATAACCACTACGCAATGGCCAAAGGTGAAACCGAGATTCAGGTTTCCAGCACCGGCCCTTTTAAGCTGGTATATGTCAACCCGGCTGACGATCCGACCCACGGGCAGGCCCCGGCCAAAAAGAAACCTGCCGCCAAGAAATAATAGGACCCTGAATGTGAAAAGAGGGTGCGCTGCGGCGCGCCCTTTACTTTACAGCTTGATCGGCGGACATGATCGTGTAGCCACGGCGCGAATCCTCTGAAGGATGTTCTCTCGCGCTTTTTTCATCGCTGTCTTGTCATCCAAAAGCTGCAATGCCCAGTTCGCTCCCATGGCAAGCGAGTAGATCTCAAAGGCAAACTGTTCCGCATCCACGGATGCCTTGATATGCTTCGACTTTTTCGCTGTGTCCACCGCGCGCGCCAGCGTGCTCAACCATGCCTTCATCGCTGCGGCAATGGCATCGCGCACAGGCCCCGTGCGGCTGTCGAACTCAAGAGATGCGGCGGTAAAAAAGCAGCCGCCTTTAAAGACGCGCCCCTCAACATGATTCAGCCAGCCCTGGCACAGCCGCAAAAGCCGCTGCACCCCTTCCGACTCCGCCAGAGCAGGACGGACATTGTGCTCGACAAAGATCTCTCGCGCCATCTCAATGGTCGCCAGTTGCAGTTCTTCTTTTGATCCGAAATGCGCGAACAGCCCGCTCTTGCTCATCTTCAATTCTTCAGCCAGCCGACCGATGGTGAGCCCCTCCAGCCCTTCCACTGACGCCAGATCGACCGCTACGCGAAGAATGCTTTCGCGCGTGCGTACCCCTTTGCGGGGACGAGGCTCTGTGATTGCGGTTTGGGTGACCGGCATACGCGGATACGTTACATCCAAAAATATAATAGCACGAACGTTCGTTTTTGTGGCATACTATTCGCGTTCCTGGAGGGTTCCCCCCAATGTTGCACCTTCTTTCGCGCAGCGTATTCCTCCTTATTCTCTTTATTTCAGTCGCAGCCTACGCAGAAGACGTTCACATGGATTCCTGCGATGGCTTGCCTGTGATAGAAGTTTCCGTGCCGGGCGTTAAGGCAAAGATGCGTTTCCTGGTGGATACGGCAGCCACCTCAATCCTGAACAATAAGTCCTTCTCTTCGGGTGATCCCAACAAAATTGCTGTCACTTCATGGCGAGGCACCGTTGAAACCCGGGCGAGCGCCGTTACTATTGTTGAACTCATCATCGGCCAGCACCATCTCAAAGACCTGCGTCTTCCTGCGGTTGATCTTTCACCCATTGGCAACACTTGCGGCAAGCGCATTGACGGAATTCTTGGCGTGGATCTGCTTTCCCGTCTCGGCGCCACAGTGAATCTGAAAGAACACACAGCCCGGCTTGCGTCAGACGCTGCCACATCAGAGGCCGCGCTGATGGAATTACACCAGCAACTCTCCCTTTGCGAAGACGCTTTCAACCGTGCCGATGAGCATGCTTTCGGCGAATGTCTTGATCCTGACGTTGTAACCTTCACGCCCGCCGGTGATTTCTATGGACGTCCGGCAAACCTGAACTATTACCGCAAGGCCTACTTCCAGCAAAATCCGCCGGTGCAGCTTTCTACCGTCCCGCGCGCACATCATATGATCGGCGATGCCGCGTGGGTGGAGTATGATCTCAAAATTGTGGTGGGAGAGCATGTAACGATTGCACGAGGGACCGCTCTCTGCCACAAGAGCAATGGCGCTTGGCGCATCGTCCATTTGAACCATTCCACCCCGCCTGGTTCTCAGCTTGAGTCTCAAAAGGCGCCATGACAACGCAACTCGCAGCGAAATCCATGGCAAACAAACACACGGCTGATGATCGAGCGCTTGCGGCTAGAAGCAGAAAGCTGCGGCGCTTCATCCGTCTTTACCCGCCCTATCTCGGCGCTGGGGTCCGCGTCATCCATATCGCAGCGGACTTCCGCCGTATTGAAGTTGAAATGCCGCTGCGTTTTTACAACCGCAACTACGTGGGCACTCACTTTGGCGGATCGCTCTATTCCATGGTCGATCCGTTTTATATGCTCATGCTGATCAATATTCTCGGGCCGGACTACACTGTGTGGGACAAGGCCGCGACTATCCGTTTCAAGAAGCCGGGCAAAGGCGTGATGAAAGCGATCTTCGAACTCACAGAGGAAAAGATCGCCGAAATCCGCGCCGCTGCGGAAACTCAGCCCAAAGTCGAACCGCTCTTTCAGGTGCTGATAAAAGACGAAGAAGGCAATGTGGTGGCTGAGGTCGACAAATTCCTGTACGTGAAGAAGAAGGAAAAACGATAAGTCTTACCGCGGATCGACGCAGATTTACGCGGATAATCCAAACTTGCTGCAAACCAATCCGCGTATATCCGCGAAATCCGCGGCAAATTTTCGCTTTTTGCGTCTAACCGGATCGTGCACTAAACCGCGTTGTTTCCCTTCCAACGCTCTTCCGCCAGCCGGTCCGCCGCCTGATATGTGAGGATCTTTTCTTTTTCAGCCATGGCAAAGATGGTTAGTAGCGTGTCATAAATCGCATCGGTCTTGGCCAGCGTGCGCTCAACGTCCCAGCCGAGCATCTCACGGCAACAACCATTGATCACGCCGCCGGCATTGGCGGCATAATCAGGCGCATACAGTACGCCGCGCTGCTCCAGCAGATCGCCGTGGCGAGGCTCAAGCAATTGATTGTTCGCTGCTCCCACTACCAACGCTGCTTTCAACTGGGGAATGGTCTGGTCATTCAGCACGCCGCCCAAAGCACACGGCGCAAATATGTCAGCTTGTGCTGAGTAAATTTCTTCCGGCGCAACGGCCGCTGCGTGGTGATCCTCAACCACGTGCTTCACTTTGGCCGCATCCACATCGGTAACGATCAACTTTGCTCCCACGCGCGCAAGCTCTCCGGCCAAAAAATATCCCACATGGCCGCATCCCTGAATGGCCACGGTCTTTCCCGCCAGGTCATCGCTTCCCCATTTGTGCTTTGCCGCAGCCTGCATCGCACGAAAGACTCCGCGTGCGGTATGAGGTGAAGGATCACCCGAGCGGCCCTGCAATCCGCCAACGTAAGTAGTCTCTTTCAAGATGTACTCCATGTCTGCCGGACTTGTGCCCACATCTTCCGCAGTGATGTATTTACCCGCCAGGCTGTTCACCATCCGCCCATGAGCGCGGAATAGCTGTTCGCGATCGGTAGCGTTGCCATCGCGCATGACAATGGACTTGCCCCCGCCGAACGGCAATCCGGCCAAGGCGTTTTTATAGGTCATGCCGCGCGCCAACCGAAGCGCGTCGGTCATGGCTTCGTCCTCTGTTTTGTAACTCCAATAGCGTGTACCGCCAACAGCCGGGCCCAGAGCTGTGGAATGGACCGCAATAATTCCCTGGTAACCTGCTCCCTCGTCCGAGCCAAACAACACACGTTCGTAGCCGGGCACACTCTTTTCCCTGATTTTCATAGGACCCTTTTTAGAAATTTGAGGATGGAGTACCGATGAATTTACCAGATTGCCCCTCCACACGGAAGAGTGTCTTAGTACAATGCTCTTGCCTATGTCGAAAAACTTTTCTGTTGTGCGCTTTATCCCGCTTTGCACGCTTCTGGTCCTTCTTTCATCCTGCTTCGCATTTTCTCAGCCGCTCGATCCCAGTCTTTATAACGGTCTGCGCTGGCGGATGATTGGCCCACACCGCGGCGGACGTGCCATCGCAGTAGCTGGCATTGAAAACCAGCCAAACGTTTACTATTTCGGCGGCGTGGGTGGTGGCGTTTGGAAGAGCACCAATGCCGGCGTTACGTGGGAGCCAATCTTTGATGGCCAGCCCATCGCTTCAATCGGCGCAATCGCGGTAGCGCAATCAAATCCCTCTGTCATTTATGTAGGCACCGGTGAGGCCGATTTCCGGTCTGATCTCACCTATGGCAACGGTGTTTATAAATCCACTGACGGCGGCAGTACATGGAAACACATCGGCCTTGAAGCGTCCCAGCACATCAGCCGCATTGCCATTGACCCGCAAAATCCTGATGTCATCTTTGTCGCAGCCATGGGCAGCGCTTATGGCCCAGGCGCGGAGCGCGGCATTTTCCGCTCAACGGATGGCGGAGCGACATGGCAGAAAGTCCTCTTCAAAGACGAAAATACAGGCGCTATCGATATCCAGATCGATCCTGACAATCCAAAAACTATGTGGGCAGCCCTGGTGCATGACCAGCGTCCGCCCTGGAGCGCTTATCCACCCGTCACAACGAATGGCGCAATCTACAAATCGACCGATGGCGGAGCAACGTGGAATCCCGTCATCGGCGGCGGTCTGCCGAAAGGCGATTGGGGACGAATTGGCCTGGCGATTGCGCGCGGCACGCACGGCCAGCGCATCTATGCCCTGATCGATACGAAAGAGGGCGGCGTGTTCAAGTCAGATGATGGCGGCCAGACCTGGAGCCGCACCAGTGGTGATCCGCGCCTGGGCCGTCTCTGGTACTTCGGCGAAATCTACGTCGATCCCAAAAACGCCGACACGGTGTACGTTCCCAACGTCTCCATCTATCGCTCCACCGATGCGGGAAAAACTTTTGTCGCTATCAAAGGCGCGCCCGGTGGAGACGACTATCACGCCTTGTGGATCGATCCAGGTAACCCGCAGCGGATGATCTTCGGCAGCGACCAGGGCGTGGGCGTGAGCGTTGACGGCGGCCGAACATGGTCGAGCTGGTATAACCAGCCGACAGCGCAGTTCTATCACGTGGCGGTTGACAATGACTTTCCGTACCACGTTTACGGAGCGCAACAGGATAGCGGCAGCGTCTTTATCCTAAGCCGCAGCAATGATGGCGCTATCACGTTTCGCGATTGGCATCCCGCCGGGGCCGGTGAGAGCGGCTACATCGCGCCCGATCCTTCTGATTCCAACATCATCTACGGTGGCGGAACTTATGGCGAACTATTCCGTTACGATCGTCGCACCGGGCAGGCGCAGGTGATTGCGCCGGATGCCATCCGCAACTTCGGTGAGGCCCATCCTGAGCACCGCTTTACGTGGACGTCTCCGGTGGTCTTTTCACCGCAGGACCCGCACACTCTTTATTTTGGATCGCAGTACGTGTTGCGCAGCACCAATCGTGGCAATAGCTGGGAAAAGATCAGTCCAGACCTGACCGGCGCCGATCCCAAAGCGTCGCAGGAAGGGCCGCTGACAGTTGAAAATGCCAAAGCGCGCGGGCATGGAGTGGTGTATACGATTGCTCCTTCGCCGGTCAGCGCGGGAGAGATTTGGGCCGGCACTGACACTGGATTGATTCAACTTACCCGCGATGATGGAAAGACCTGGAATAACGTAACCCCTTCAGGGCTTTCTGACTGGAGCAAGATCAGCATCATCGAAGCGTCGCACTTTGCTGCTGGAACGGCGTATGCTGCGATTGATCGGCACCGGCTCAACGATATCGGGCCATACATCTATCGCACACACGATTTTGGAAAGACTTGGACCCGAATCAATAACGGCATCCCCAACGGGGCATACGTTCGAGCAGTCCGCGAAGATCGCGTTAAAAAAGGGCTGCTTTTCGCAGGCACCGAACTCGGCGTTTATTTCTCCATCAATGACGGAGATTCCTGGCAGCCGCTGCAACTCAATCTGCCCATCTCGCCGGTGCACGATCTGGTCATCAAAGACAACGATCTGGTTGCTGCCACGCATGGCCGCGCTTTCTGGATTCTGGATGACATTTCACCGCTGCGTCAGCTCACGTCCGCAATCCAGTTGGAGGAGGCGCACCTGTTCACGCCGGGCACGGCAATGCGCATTCGTGCTACCACGCACGGTGACACGCCCATACCTCCTGAGGAGCCCGCAGGTGAGAATCCGCCGCCGGGAGCGATCTTCTACTATTACTTGAAGTCGTCTGCGCAAGATGAAGTAAAACTTGAAGTGCTGGATGCGAGAGGCCAAGTAATCAGAACGTACACCAGCAAGGATAAGGGTTTTGAGCCTCCAACTCCGCCGGCCTTTCCCATGTACTGGTTTAAGCCGGAAAACCTGCTTTCACCTGCAGCCGGAATGCATCGCTTCCTATGGGACGTTCGCTACTCTGCGCCTCCGGTCGCCCAGCCCGGGTACAGCATGTTTACTGTTGCTGGCCGCGATGTACCACGTGAGCCTTCCGGCCCGCAAGCGCTTCCCGGCTCATATCAGGTTCGGCTAACGGTCGATGGCAAGACCTACACCCAGCCTTTCAAACTCACAATGGATCCTCGCGTTAAGACCACTCCGCAGGATTTGGAAAAACAATTTTCCCTGGAGCTGAAGCTCGTGCAAGCCCTGCGGCAAGCGAACCAGGCTGTTGACGATATCCACGCAGCAGCGCAGGCCGGCAAAATCAGCGCAGAGGATGAAAAGAAGCTTGCTGGTGCGCGTCGGCGCCGTGGCGAATCCGATTCACAAGGTCCCGGCAGCCAGCAACCTGCGTTCGCCCCTGTGATCGGAAATTTGGCGCAGCTCATTGTTACCATCGACAGCGCGGATGCTGCTCCTACCACTCAGGCTACTCAGGCGGCGGAGAAAACGCTGGGACAAGCACAGTCCCTCTTTCAGCAATGGGAGGCATTGAAGCGCAAGTAGTATGCAGACGGCAGAGGTGGTCATTATCGGCGGCGGCATTGTCGGTTCCAGCATCGCGTGGCATCTCACGCATAGCGGCTGCAAAAATGTGCTGGTGATCGAGCGGGAAAGCTCACAGGGGAAGGGCTCTACCGGCAAGAGCATGGGCGGCGTGCGCGCGCAGTTTTCCACGCCCGTGAACATACAGATGTCGCTGTACTCAATTCCCTTCTATGCTCGCTTTGAAGAAGTCATTGGCCATCCCGCCGATTATCGCCCACAAGGCTATCTTTTTCTTGCGACCAAGGATTCGCACCTCACTTACCTGCGCGACAATTTTGCGCGCCAGAAGAAGCTCGGCCTTACCACCGCGCGCCTTCTCTCCGCTGATGAAATCCGCACCATGCTTCCGCAGCTTCGCTCTGATGACGTTCTTGGAGGCAGCTTTTGCTCGACCGATGGCTTTGTCGATCCCTACAGCGTAATGAACGGTTTTATGGCTTCCGCGATTGAGCATGGCGCAACCCTGTGGAAGAAGACTGACGTCACGGAAATTACCAGAGATCAGCAAGGCGCATTTCAGGTAGAGACGACACGCGGCCCGGTCTCAACTCAGACGGTCGTTAATGCCGCAGGAGCGTGGTCGGCGCAGATTGCAAAATTCGTAGGCATCGATCTTCCGGTTGAGCCGCTACGCCGCATGCTGGTGCCCTCCGAGCCGTTTTCTGACTTTCCGCATACCTCGCCTATGGTCATCGACATGAGCACCGGCTTCCACTTCCGGCCAGAAGGCCGAGGGTTCCTGCTGGCGTGGAACGATCCTGAAGAAACTCCGGGGTACAAGACGGACTTCGAACCGGCGTTTATCGAAAAAATTCTCATGCACGCTGCCGACCGTGTCCCGGCATTTGAGAATCTTCCCATCAATCCCAAGCGCGCATGGGCAGGCCTTTATGAAATGACTCCCGATCACCACTGCATCCTTGGGCCGGTCGCAAGTGTTCCCGGCTTCTTTCTGGCCAATGGCTTTAGCGGACATGGGGTGATGCACTCACCGGCCACGGGGAAAATTCTGGCTGACCTGATTTTGCAGGGAAAAACGAATGTCGTGGATGATGTTTCTGTTCTGAGTTTCGAGCGCTTTGCGCGTGGCGAACTGTTGCATGAAACTGCGGTGCTGTGATGCTTTGCCGCTGATCACGCAGATGAACGCAGCTCAAAACAGGTAGCCGCGAATTTCGCGAATGGACACGAATTTAAAACCTGCAATATGGTTCGCGTGTTTCGCGTTGATTCGCAGCCCGAATCTTCTTAATCTGCGGCCATCAGCAAAATCTGCGGCGATGGGCTTTCGCTGACGCTACATGCTAGGACTACTGGTGCGCCGGATTCACTACTTGAAATGAATTAATGATTTTGTTCACGTCTGCAGGCCGCTTTCCCTTGTATCCGGCGCTGATGATGTAAAAGATTTTATCGCCGCAGTGGAAGCGGTGCAGGCTGCGCTCATCGGATGACCCAGTTTCATACTCCAGGCCACGCAAGCCGGAAAGCTCCACTTGTTTGAGTGTTCCCCGAATCACTGGTTCTTTAGGATCTTTATTGCTATCAGCTTTGTCCCAGAGATCAGCCAGGGTTGTTTCGCAATCCATGAGCCTGTGGACCGCGCGAAGATTAAAGATTGTTCCGTCTTGCAGTCTGACCGTATAGAGATGGATGTGGCGGTCGCCGCCATCGTTATGCGGCGTGGTGGGAGCAGGCAGAGTAATCGCAAACCCGTCGTCCGGGTAGACGTACGGTCTCCACTGCTGCGTTGATTGTTGTTTCTGTGCGCGTTTTTGCGCTGCGCTCTTTTGAGCCAGCGGCGCGCCAATCAGCATTAGACCAAGGATTGTGAGAACAATCGTTTTCATAGGCTGAAGAACATCTTATCAGCCCAGGCAGACCCACTTTTGGACCGTTAGGCCTTCTTTGCCAATGCACCGTCGAGTTTCTTTAGCGCATCTTTCAAGCTGTCCAGTCCGGCAAACTGCTTTGCTTCGACTTCCAGTTCTAAGGCCAGGAGGTTGCTCATGCGCGTAATGCATTGAACACGCTCCTCGATCATCATGGTGGAGAGCTCGCGGCTGTCGCCATCCAGCCATTTTTCAACCTGCCAGCCGGTCTTGCGCGCGCTATCTACGGCATAGCGAAACTCGCTTAAAACACGGCGGTCCACCATGCCGGCACTCAACAATTGTTCCAGTCTGTTGAGCTCGCCGGTGATGCGGGCAACCTGATTTGTTACCTGTCTGGTGAATGCGTGATTGGCTTCCTGAATTGCTGATTCTTTAATTACTGCGTCCGTCATTTCTACTCCGGAAGGTCATGTACCTTGCTTTTGTAGAGTAGTACAACTTTCGGTTTGGCCGTTAGTAACCTTGGTAACCAAGGCGGCCTTGGCAATTTTCTCGACCCATTTTGGTACGCAATTTCCCAAGAAAGGAAAAACTTAGAATCTCCTCATTTTTCCAATTGACAAAGATATCTATAGTTACTACGGTACGCCTGATTCTATTCTCTGCTGTGGAGGTCGGTGTGCGATTTCGTTTTTCGGCTTCTGTAATCTGCCTTTCCCTGGTGCTGCTTGCATCGGCTGGTTTTTCACAAACCATTACAGGCTCTCTTCACGGGCGCGTTTCAGACAAGACAGGAGCCGTATTGCCCAATGCCACGGTGACCGTAGCAAATACAGAGACAGGCTGGTCACGTTCCGCCACCACGGACTCCACCGGAGAATGCCAGCTAACCCTGGTTCCTGTGGGAACATACAAAGTCACGGTGACGGCAAAGGGCTTTAACGCGGAAACGCGCACGCTGCAACTTACCATTGGAGCAATGGCGAGCGTGGATTTTTCTCTCTCGCCGGGGCAAGTGGAACAAAACGTGACCGTCACCACGGAAGCGCCTCTGGTTGAGGCTGAGCGCACGTCCACTGATTCCGTCATCGGCGAAACAAAGATTGAGAACCTTCCCGTCAATGGACGGCAATTCATTGATTTCGCGCTGCTGGCGCCCGGCGTTACCATTGGCGACACAACTTCCGGCAGCACAGATGTAATCATTGAACCGGTGACCAAGCTCTCCTTCGCGGGACAGAATATCCACTATAACTTCATCGCCATTGATGGAGCGGACAACATCTCTACGGCTTCCGGCGTGCAGAAAACCACGCCTTCCGCTGAGGCGGTGCGTGAATTCGTGGTTATCAACAATACTTACAGCGTGGAAGCTGGACGCGCCGTGGGTGGCATCGTGAATATTGTGACGAAAAGCGGCACCAACGATCTGCACGGCAGCGTCTATGAGTATTTCCGCAATGACGCGATGGATGCTCAAAGCAGCCTGGCTGCGCCGGGCCTGAATAAGCTGCAGCAGAATCAGTTTGGTTTCACCCTGGGCGGCCCCATCAAGAAAGGCAAGACGTTTTACTTTGGCAATTATGAAGGCCAACGCCGGGCTGAGAATCCTTACTACAACTCTGTGATCCTGAGCAATATCGCCAGCATCAATCAGTTCAAGACAGCATTCGGACTAACTCCCGAACAGCTCAACGTCAATCGCGTGAGCGATTATGACAATTTGCTTCTCAAGCTCGATCACTCCTTCAGCGACCATGAGTACGGCTTTCTGCGTTATTTCTTCAATGACGGCCGGCTGACCAATGTTTCTCCGCTCAATGACGGTTCTGACCTTCCTTCTGGCTTTAAAGACAATTTCCTGCGCGATCAATCGCTGGTCGGCAGTCTCAGTTCGGTTATTTCCGCGCATTTTGTGAATGAAGTCCGCGGCCAATTCGCGCATCGCACCTTTGACTTCCCTACTGACACAACGCAGCCGCACCTGGAAGTGCTCAACACCTTCACCATGGGCGTGAACCGCGGCAATCCTGACTACTACGCGGAAAGCCGTGAAGAGATTGTGGACAACGCCACATGGCAAAAAGGCAAGCATTCCTTCGGGTTTGGCGGAGACTTCAGCCATGTGAACACTACGGAATCCTTTCCGCTGTTCTATCCTTTTGAAGCCGACTTCGGCTGCCTGTTCGCGATTCAATGTCCATTCAGTTTGCAGGCCGGTGCGCCGCAAGTGCTCTTCTTTGAGCGATTCCAGGCACCCAATTTCACTGAACCGAGCTTCAACCCTTCAGTCTTTGCAGGACAGCGCATCCCAAACGCTGTCCGGCAGCAGGCGCAGGGCGAAATTCCCCATAATTATGGCGGACTCTATCTGCAAGACCAGTGGCGTCCTACAGACCATCTTTCCCTGAATCTTGGCCTGCGCTACCAATTTGAAACTTTTCCGTCGCAATTCCTGAACAGTCCGGGGCGTGAATTTGATCCTCGCGGCGGGTTCTCCTATGGGTTCGGCACCAAGTACAACATTATTGTTCGTGGAGGCGCGGGTATTTATCACGGAACAATCGCCGTCCCGCTCCTGGCTTGCCAGCAACCCTCATGTGGAGGCACTACCGGGCCATTTCCCGGCACGAATGAAGATTCGCAGAATGCAACCACGCGGCTCTTTGCTTTTGCCAGCGCACCAAACATCACAAGTATTGCAATGTCTTCGATGCTGGGCGGCACTTATCCTGACGCTGCTCCGCTGGGCTTCTGTCCCGGAGGCACGGTTTCCGGCTGCGGCTTCTTTGGCGATGCGGTGATTGCGCGCTTTGTCAATGACTACAAGCCGCCTTATGGGATCCAGATGAGCCTTGGCCTGGCATTTCAACCGACCAGCAACTCGGCGCTCGACATCACCTTTCTTCGCTCCAAGGGCGTTCATCTGGGCAGCTTTTTCAACGTGAACCAGCCTGATCCCTCCGGACAAGCCATTGTCCACAACTCGCAGGGACAGTCGGGCTCCAAGAATACTTATTTCGCCGCGCCCGGCATTCCCGGCTCCCGCAGTGCCGGCCCTGGCTTCCCGACTCTCTATGCCGTTTATTTTGAAGCCACGTCCCGCTGGAACTCTGAGTGGAACGGGCTGCTCATCAACTTCAACAAGCGCTTAAGCCATCACTTCAGCGCCGGCGCAAGCTATACATGGTCAAAAGGAATTGACGATGGTCCCAATCCAAGCTTTGTTCTTATCCCGCAGGACAGCAAAAACTTCCGCGCCGAACGCGCCCTCTCTGCCGACGATATACCGCAGCGCCTGGTGCTCAATGCCATTATTGACGGCCCCGGTCACCTGAATAAGCTGCTGAACAATTTCCGATTCGGCACCATTTTGACGCTGCAGTCGCCAGACTACTTCACCAAGCTTGCGGGCTTTGACGCTAACGGCGATATCTTTGGCAACAATGATCGAGTTGGCATTGAGCCGCGCAACACCTTCAAAGGCGATAGCTATCAAACTATCGACCTGCGGCTTTCACGCGTCTTTAAGCCGCGAGAGCGCCTCAGCGTGGAAACCATTGCCGAGGCTTTCAACCTCTTCAACACGGTGAACGTGAAATATTTCAATACCGTTTATGGCGCGGCGGATTTCTGTCCTTTCAATCCCACAGCGCAAGGATGTTCGGCAACGCAGAGCTTCCTGGAAGGCTCTCCCAACCCAAGCTATGGCACGCCGCGGGCCGTCTTTAATCCACGGCAGATGCAGTTGGCCTTGCGGCTGAGTTTTTGAGCTGGAAACTGCAAGAGTGAGGGCGTAATTGAAGTCAGCGGCAATTGGCGTCAGCGTCCATTCCGGATGGGGCGCTGTGGTAGCTATCGCGGGCAATCGGGGCATAGAAGAAGTCTTGCTTCGGCGTCGTGTGGTCATCATCGATTCCAAAATTGCGGGGTCTGCCCAGCCATATCACTATGTTGCAAAAAAAGAGATTAGCGCCGCAGAAAAGCATCTGACTCGCTGCGCATCCGTCTCCGGAAATCTCGCTTTTGAAGCGCTTACGCGACTGTCGGCTGAACTTGGCGAGTTAGGTTTCATGCCGAAGACAGCCATTATTCTTCTCAGTTCAGCTCGTCCACTCCCTGATCTCGACGCGGTGGTGGCTTCACATGCACTAATTCACACGGCTGAAGGTGAATTCTTTCGGCAGGCCTTCCGTTGCGCCTTTGAGAAGCTAGAAATTCCTGTCACGGGCATCAGAGCGCGCGATCTCAATGACTGCGCTGTGCAAGCATTCGGCAAAGCCGCACCCGCAATTCAAAAAAGAATTCACGGCATGGGCCGCAGCCTCGGCGCTCCCTGGACCAAAGACGAAAAAACGGCTGCACTGGCAGCGGCTATTGTCTTGAATCGCCCCGTATCGAAGGTCCGCGCCGCTCATGGCACTGGCGCATAGACCAATGAAAGCCCAATGCTGCATAAGTTTCTTCTAATCCCCTCCAAGTTTGGATAGACTCATTCATTCAAATCTGAGCGCGCCGGAGCAGAGAAAACATATGAACAAGCAGGCACGTCACTTAATATCTTTATTAGTCCTTGTCTCTCTTTCTTTGTGGCAGGCGGCAAATGCCCAGCAAGCCCAGGAACAACGGCCTGTCCTCCACGGCTACCAAAAAGCTCCGCAGCCAATCTCTGACATTCTGAGCGCACGGCCTACGCCGCTGGTGCAGTTAAGTCCGGACGGCAAATGGCTGCTCGCGGCTGACCGTCTGGCCAATCCCCCGGTTGCCGATCTGGCGCAGCCCATGCTTCGCATTGCCGGGCTTCGCATCAATCCGGCGACGAACGGCCGTCACCATCCACCGCGCCTTGTCGCCTTGAGTCTGTTTGAGGTCGCGACCGGCAAGACGCGCAAGGTCACCGGCCTTCCCGCCACTCCGTATCTCAGTCTTCCTGACTGGTCGCCCGACGGCACCAAGTTCGTCTTTACCAACACCGTCGCCGACGGCATCGAGCTGTGGATCGGCAACGTTGAAACTGCCAAGGCCGAGAAGCTTGAGGGCTTCAAGATCAGCGCCATCCTCGGCGATCCCTTGCAGTGGATGCCCGATGGCAAAGCGCTTCTCGTCCAGACTGTGCCCGGCAGCCGCAGAAATCCTCCAGCGGAACCAAAAACTCCGGTCGGCCCCATCATTCAGGAGAGCGATGGCAAGAAAGCCCCCGTGCGTACCTATGAAGATCTGCTCGAAAATCCGCACGATGAAGACCTGTTTGACTTTTACGCCACGGCGCAGTTGACCCGCGTCAATCTTCCTCACGCGGGCCATCTTGGTCCACTCCACGCGAGCATTGAGATCAACGGAGGCCCTAAGATCGGCAAGCCTGCAATCTTTTCCCGCGTAGAGCCCTCGCCGGACGGCAAGCATCTGCTCGTCGTTCGCATCCAGCATCCTTATTCCTACATCATGCCCGAGAGCGACTTCCCGCGCGAAGTCGAGATCTGGGACCTCACCGGGAAGCTGGAGCACAAAGTTGCCAGCCTGCCGTTGGCGGACCACGTTCCAATTGAAGGCGTGCTGACCGGCCCTCGTGACTACCAGTGGGTGCCTTCACAGCCGGCAACACTCGTTTGGGCTGAGGCCCTCGACGGCGGCGATCCTAAAACCAAAGCTCCGTTCCGAGACAAGCTCATGCTGCTGCGCGCTCCATTTACTGACCAACCGCAGGAGCTCGCCAAGCTCGAGCAGCGCTTCGTTCCCGCCGGCGGTGGCTTTGGTGGCCGCAGCAGTTCAGCCATCGAATGGACTGAGAACGGTCTCGGCCTGGCACATGATTACAATCGTGACCGTCGCTGGGTGCGCACTTTCCTGATCGATATTGCCAAACCCGGCGAACAGCCCCGGTTGATATCGGAGCGCTCCATCCGTGATCGCTACCGTGATCCTGGTTCGCCGCTGATGCGCACGCTAGCCAATGGAAAGCGCGTAATGCGTCAACAAGGCAGCGCTATCTTTCTGGCCGGCAACGGCGCTTCACAAAAAGGCGAGTTCCCTTTCCTGGATCGCTTTGACCTCGACACTCTGAAATCTGAGCGCATCTTCCAATGCGGCGACGGCCAATATGAATCCGCGGTGGCGCTTCTCTCCGACGATGGCACGAAGTTCCTGACCCGCCATGAGAGTCCTACCGAGCCGCCAAATTATTTTGTCCGTACGGCAAATAGCGCGGACAAAAAGGCGGTCACCGACTTTCCAGATCCCGCGCCCCAGCTTCACGGCGTCACCAAACAACTGGTCACGTATAAACGCGCCGATGGCGTCCAGCTTTCTTTCACGCTTTACCTGCCAGCCAACCATAAAGAAGGTGAGCGCCTGCCGACCATCGTGTGGGCGTATCCGCTGGAGTTCAATGACGCGGACACAGCCGGACAGGTTTCCGGCTCGCCGTACCACTTCACCACCATCGCTGGCATCTCGCAGTTGTTTTTGGTAACGCAGGGGTACGCCATCCTCGATAACGCCACCATGCCGGTCGTCGGCGATCCTGAAACCATGAACAATACTTATGTTGAGCAGGTTGTGGCCAGCGCCAAGGCCGCCATCGATAAAGCCGTTGAAATGGGTGTGACCGACCGAGATCGCGTCGGCGTGGGTGGCCACAGCTACGGCGCTTTCATGACCGCCAATCTCCTGGCGCACTCTGATCTGTTCCGCGCCGGCGTCGCCCGCAGTGGTGCTTATAACCGCACGCTCACGCCTTTTGGTTTCCAGAGCGAACGCCGCACCATTTGGGAAGCGCCCGACATGTACATCAAGGTCTCGCCCTTCATGCAGGCAGATAAGATTAAGCACCCCATTCTGCTCATCCACGGCATGGCCGACGACAATTCCGGCACCTTCCCCATCCAGAGCGAGCGCATGTACCAGGCCATTAAAGGCAATGGCGGGATCGTCCGCTATGTGCAGCTTCCGTATGAAGCCCACGGCTATCTCGCACGCGAATCCACCGAGCACACGTTGTGGGAAATGGTTACGTGGTTCGATAAATATGTGAAGAACGCCCCGCCGAACAGCGGCCAGACAAACACGGCCAAGACAGGAGGACAATAGATCGGGAGATCTTACCGTTGGAAGAACGGGCGATGTCCTTCAGGATCACTAATGCGGATGCAGTTCTGCCCTGGCTCCAAGGCTAGCAAGCTACGGGCTAAGAGCTTCGGAATTGTCAAAGAACGTCCTACCCACCGCCTTGGCGGCGATTGAACCTGCTATTCTGGCTTGAATAAACACGCCAGAATTTACATCTTGGTTAACCCCTACCCCCTCCCTTGATATCCCACCCTATCGGCTTTGCCTAACAACAGGCATTTCTCCGCTATTTGTTGGGCAGAATTTTGAATTATTGGGCAAGTCGCTTTTTCCTTGCGGCCTATCTCGCATGGCCTTATAAGTTTGTCAAGCGGAGTACGCCAGTGTTCTCGCACCGACGTACCCCTGACCACAAATCACCTTTGCTAGAAAGGCGACCAATGGCTGTTTCCGATGTTACCG
>DASXKZ010000116.1:0-7294 GCA_036496525.1 Candidatus Angelobacter sp. | reverse complement strand
GTAAACCTGATCGCTCTCAATCCCGGGCCGGGGATAGAGTTTGGCACGCCTCCAGAGCAGCGCGTCCAGACATTTAAAGAATTGCTGATGAAAGCAGGCATTCCTGCGTTCGTCCGCAGGCCGCGCGGTAGAGATATTTATGCCGCGTGTGGCCAATTGAAGCGAACCGTAGCGTAAAGTTAGCGCGCGTAAAAATAGTAGTCTGCCGTGTAGCGGCTCTTAAACTCAGTTTCAAGGCTGTCATCCTTGCAGCCAGAGCCCGGAGGCATGCCGCCGACGGTATTGATCCGCTGGATGGTGGTTACTCCGCTGAACACGCCGCTGCCAGTGCTACCAGTTACAGCCAGCAAGAGCCATGAAATTGTGCCTGGGGAAGGAGGATCAGCCTTCGCGGCCATCTTGCAAGTAATCTGGCTGCCATCGTGGTGCTTCCATGTGGGACCGGCAAAGTGTGTACCAATGGCGTTGTTTTGCTCGTCAAACAGCTCGGCGTCGGGGGCTTTTAGAGTCCAGGCGGGCTTGCCGGCTTCGTCTTTGCGACAGACATAGATCTGGAAGCCCGTGGCACGGGCCACCAGCACAAGCTTTTCGCCCGCAGGCACTGCGATGGCATCGGGAACAGTTGGTGTTTGCACGGCAGGATTCTAGCAAACTGGCTGACTTATCGACTTAGCAATTCCTGCTCCCTGCCCAGCACTTAAGCGCTGCTTTCTTGCATGCGGGCAGATTCAGTTTACGCTTGACTTTCGCGCATAATTCGTTTTATATTTGGAGTAGAAGCTGGGAGCGGCGCCAGTTTCAACCCCATAATTTTATGGGTTCGCGAAAGCACAACGGCCTGCACCCGCAGTACATGCTTGCAATGGTGTACTGACTGTTGAATCTAGTCCTGGACTGCAACACAGTTTGTGCCGGCAGATGGATTTGATTTGACGCCCTTGACGCTATAAGTGTGTCTACCGCAGGCCTAAAGGCCTACTCCACCCAGCCGGAATAAGCTGGTGCAAACTAGCTTCATCGTTTATGGCTTACTGCAAAAGCATGACCTCAGCGGCTAAAGCCAGAGTTTCCAAGCAGCTTACCGCAGGCCTAAAGGCCTGCTCCACCCCGCACTGGCTTGTGCAAAGGCCGGGAAACTACACACCTGTTTGTTCTACCCGTGTATTTAGTGGGTGCTTTTGCAGGTTTGAAGGCCTGCTCATACGCCCTGGAAACAAGCCGTGCAAAATGCGAGGCAATCAGTCATCGTCCTGTTCCACCCATGTATCTACCCTACTGCATGTTAATCCTGGATGTCGGCAATCTGAATAATTAAGAGCAATGCTTCTCGCGGCTCAAGGCGAGTGAAAATCCAAAACTCAAAAGTAATGATAAGGCGCAAAAGTGCGCCTTAAAACCAATTGAACCCCGTCACTAGTGGCGGGGTTTTTTATTTCCGGAGAAATTCCATGACAAAAGAGAAAGTTCTGGCAGGACTGAAGAAGTGTGCGACGAAGCTGGGTCGCACGCCAACCACAACTGAGATCCGGCGGATGACCGGCGTTAGCCCGTATTTCATCCATCGCCATTTCAATAATGTGGCGCACGCTTTGCGTGAGGCTGGATTGGAGGCGAGAGGCGTGGGACATCGGGTGGATACGGTGACGCTGATGGCGGACTGGGCGCAGCTCACGCGCAAACTGGGCAGACCGCCAAGCCACATGGAATACAAAAAAGCAGGACAGTTCGGAGCTAACAGCATTCTCAATCGTTGCGGCGCGTGGTCGCGAGCGGGCGAGCGCTTTCGCGCGCTGGTGCTGGAGAACAAGACGGAGAGTGAATGGGCGGATGTGCTGGAGATCATCGCGAAGTGGGAAGGACGGACAACGGCAGAGGGCAGACGCGCGATGGCGATGAGCCGTCCCAGCGAAAGAGTGATTCAGGATGAGCCGCAGCCGCGGCGGAAGATGCTGCCGGGGCGTCCTATTTATGGAGCGCCGTCAAAGCTGGCGGGGATGCGTTATGAGCCAGTGAATGAAGCCGGCGTGGTGTATGTGTTTGGGCGCGTGGCAGACAAACTGGGGATGGAGGTGGAGCGTATCCAGACGGCGTTTCCGGATTGCGAGGCCATGCGAGAAGTGGCGACGGGAAAATGGCAGCGGGTAAAGATTGAATTTGAATTTGCCAGCCGCAATTTTGTGGACCATGGGCATCCGGTGGATGGGTGCGACATTATTGTGTGCTGGGTGCATAACTGGATGGAGTGTCCGGCGGAGTTGGAGGTGATTGAGTTGAGGAGGATGGTGAGGGCAATGTAGGCGGAGAACACCTACCACGGAGGCACGGAGACACGGAGAACTTCACCGCAGAAGACGCAAAGGGCGCAGAAGAAAACCTTTGAAACACAGAGGAAAGGAGGAAGCAGAGGTGTTTGGAGAATAGTCTTTGTATCAATTCAGGCTACATCGAAACTCGGAGATTAAGCCAGATATTGTCATTCGAACTTCATTGCATCCTGTTTTGCTTGTTCATCCATTAGGGCTCCCTCACGTTCCCAGGAATCAGCCATAGTATTTAGTAATGAAAACGTTCGTGGAAAGAATTTGCGAGCATTGGCCCAGCCACGAACTTGATTTGCAATTGTTCGTTCTTGATCGCCTCCATCAAAAGGGCCACGCCAAGTCGCTCCCCTCATGTTGAGGCGCTCAATGGAAATTCCTTGTTCAATCTTTTTCGAGCCTAACTTCTCTATTAATTCTGCAACTTTCTTGTCCGGCCACACCCCATCCGGATCCGTTGGAGTATGAGCAAGAACTTTGCCCACATATTCGTCGGCCATCGTTGGTCGATCATTTTCTGTTGCGATCTTCCTAACTTCCGTGATCCATTCGCTTAATTTGCTCGTGTCAAGCTCACCGTTAACTGTACCAGGAACTATTTTGAATTCTGAGAGGAGTCTGTAACCAATCTTTGCACGCGCAACTTGTTGCTCCGTGGCCTCTCTTGGTTCGCCCGATTCCGGTTTAAAAACATCGACCAAAATTGAGACAAACAGAGGCGGATCTTGTGCTAGAAGTGTATGAATTGTGAGATTTTTCTCTCTATAGCCGAACAGGGGTAAGTATGTATATTCGCGGCGAGCAATATCAACTGGGGTAACTTCCACGCGGTTGCGCAATACCTGAAATAGATCATCTATCTCGTAGGACAAATTAGTAGATGCATGGTCTGGGCTTGAGCTAAGCTCATTAATGGCCGCATCCAGCAGTTCGAATAGTATTTCCGTTGATATCTCTCCCGCTGAATGGTGCATAGCTCTAATCGCGGCTAATGGCCTTCCGGCATCTAGAAGCTTCCGAGCCGCAAACTCGAGATCCTCTGTTCCGCCTTGTACCCAGTGAATCGGTGATTGCTTCCAATATTGATCTTCTATTTCTGGGCCAAGTGAATGCAGAAAGTCCCAAGTCGCACGTTCATCTCGCCATGAAAGAACGAGGATATTGACTTGATCTCGGGACCATCGGTGGGATAAGAGGCCTGCTGAAATAATAGATGACCAAGAATCTCCAAACTGGAACCGTGCATGAGCGGACATGAGCGAAATTGACTGCATGTCTGCTCCTGCGCCAAATTCTTCGTCGACGATAGCGGCTACTCTTTCAGGAGTGCCCAGCACCACAACCGCAGGCGCGGTAACCGTTTGAGGTAATTTGGCCCGCCGCAGTAATCTAGTAATAGCGGTGTCAACGTCAGCAGAAATTAATCGCGCTATCGCCTTCTGTCGTTCTGGTTCAATTGCTTCATAGGACGGTAAATTGGATTCACTCGGAACATGTGGCATGTGTTCGTCGAAAAGCCAAGCAATCTGTTCCACTGTGTCACCCGGTTGAAGCTTATCGAGGAGTACCTGAAGCCGATCCAGATCCGCGCCCTTCATCGACCAATCTGCCGACTGAAATGCTCTATGCCTATTTACTTCGGTCTTTAATTCTGTCCAAATCGCATTTTTCCCTTCCACCGAGAGTTGCGTTGCGATTGATTCAAGGACCTCAACTGCCTTGGTTCGTTCAGTCGGAGCGAAAGAAGCTAAGTGGGAGACAAGTGTTACCCACCGGTCTGGGTGGTTACCAGCCGCTTCAATCGTACGTGATATTGTTTCTCTATAAGTGCGGACTACAAGTCCCCTTGTTATGACTTCTTTCTGTGACGCGCCAGCCTCGCGATACCGAGGTTTGGGAGTATTACTGCCAACGCCGTAATTTTCCGGAAGGAGTTTCAATAATAGATCCCAGCCAACCTCTGGCTCAGCAGCAACTATGGCATCGAGGATCCCAAGCCTCTGTTCTACACTGGCATTCGTATTAGGATGCCAGGGCAATAAAATCTCGCGGAGACTTTTGATGGGTCTGTTTGCAAGCCTTCCTCCAGGATCAATTCTTCCGAGCTTTGCTAAGATTAAGCATGATCTTGCAATGTATGTCGGATCCCAAGCAATCAACTCCAGTGCCCACAAAACAGCAGTGTGGGGCGAGGAAGGCCCAAACATGGTGTCTTCCTGGTCCTGAAAGAAGCTTCGGGCGCGGCTACCGTCGCCCTCGAGCAGATACTCGAGGGCTGATAACAAAGGGTGGGGGGACGCCTCCATTAGCAATGTCAACTCCCCATGAAGGCCTGCAATCGCTCGATAGTCTGTCTCCAGATCGGGTAGCCCCGCAACTATCTCATCCACAAATCGCGTGGGGTCGATTCCCGAAACACTGATTCCCACTTGCTCATGCAATTCTGAAATTAACAGTAAGGTAGTAGCAATTCCTGTCCTTAACCAGTCAGAGTACGATTGCCGTTGGCCGCGTATGCCTGCGTAAAAGCGCTCGTCTACCGGCATATCCAAAACAGGATTCCTTTGGCTGAACACAGTCTGTGCCGCAGTACTCAATCGCTCCAGATCTGAGCGCCCCAGGAGAGGTGCGAGGTGTACGAAAGCATCAACGGGAGCACGTACCTTCCATACATCTCCCTCTTTTTCCAAAGGTGGATCTTGCATCCGGATATATGCTCGAAGCCGATCTTCAAATTGGAAATAATCGCCCACTGAAGCGAGTTGAGCCACCACCGCCTTATCCTCTTCACGCTGTGCGTGCCACCCACCGGCCAATAAAGCCGGGATAAGATCGTGTTGGCCTTCCCATTCCGGGCGTTGCATTGTTCCACTTGGGATCCTGCGCGCCAGAATGGTTACGCTCCGCCCACAAGTGTGACCTAGTTGAACTGAACGTTCGTCACTTAGTCCCATCGTCTTCAATGCTTCAATGAATTCATCACTAGTTGGCCGATATAGCACATTTGCATCTTGACGACTGAGAGTATCTCTTCCAATCGCGATGACAGTGGCGTGCTTTTGCGCCAGAAAAGCGTCGAGCTTTGAGGCACCGCCTCTGGGCAAGAAAATGAGGTTCGGCCGAGACGCAAGATTTCGTGCAGCCTCTTCAGTACTTACAACAACTGTTCTTGCTTCGAGGTATTTTCTATCTTCATGCTCACTGTTTCGTATCGCAGCAATGGCGAACGCAATGACCTCCTCCGGAGAATCGGCTTGCCAAACATGTCGAAAAGCCTCATCTCTGAGTTGGCGCACCATTTCTTTGGCTTGCTGTTCCCTGCCAGCCAAGAGCATTTTTTCCGTTAGGATTGGGTCAAACCTGGACGAATATTCTTCCCAGAATTGATCTGTACTCTGGGCTCCTTCAGGAGGAGCAACACCGATTCGTCTAGCGAGCCGTAAGCCCGCGGCAGATTGATCTGCCAGCCATTCTTCAAGCGCAATTCCATCAATAACCCTGATTTCTCTCCATACGTTCTCCGCCGCCTTTTCACCAATCCATTTATCGATTGGCATATCATTTCGCCGCCATCGCCTGGGGGTGACGAAAACAAATGCTGTCTGATTTGGTATTACAGTTCTTGGATTCTCAGTTCGAGTCTTGTAATCCTCATTTGCCTTACTAACATAGTCTTGTGAGGTGCCGAACTCCCAAACGGATTCTTGATCCGGTATATATGGTACTACTCCAGTTGAAATCAATCGGCCATCATACCCAGGAATCTGTGCAGAGTCACCAGTAGGGAATCGGAAAGAGGAAATCGTTGGAGCTGTAGCCCGTATCAAGTCGCTTATAACTTCTGATAGTTCCGCCTGAGAGGAACGTGTGTCAGCCCACTGCTCCAAATGAGTTGCGGTTACCCATCGCATAATAATTCAAACATAGCACTTGCTCGATCAAAATGCATCAGAGACCATTTCCGTTGGTATAGGGATCCCTCGCTGTGCTCGGGATTTCAGAAAAGCAAAGCTCGAGATTTCAGAAAAAGCTAATCCAACTCCCTCAACCCTTCCCTTTTCCAATACACGCCGATGCTGCCGAGCAGGGCAAGGATCGACATGCCGGCGATGACGTGAGGGACGCTGATGATGCGGGCGAGCGATCCGGCGATGAGGCAGCCGAGGGGTGGGAGTCCGAGAAAGGCTGTGGAATAGATGCTCATGACGCGGCCTCGCATCTGGTTTTCTGACAGGTGCTGGAGCGACGAATTGATCGTCGCCACGGAGATGATCATGAAATATCCGGCGAGCATGAGGAAGAATCCGGAGAGATAAAAGTTGCGCGAGAAGGTAAAGGCGATGATGGCGGCATAGAATCCGGCGGAAGCGCGGACCACAAACTTGCCGCGCCAGCGGAGGAGCGAGATGGAGGCAATGGTAATGGCTCCGAGGAAAGCTCCGGCGCCGGAGCAGGCCATGAGGATGCCGAGGCCGGGCTCGCCACTGCCGAGGATGTCGCGGGCGAAATAAGGGACAAAGGTGAGATATGGGATGGCGAGAAAGCTGCCGATCGCCACCATTAATATAAGCGAAGACATGGCTGAATGTTTGAGGACGTAAGCAAAGCCCTGCTGCATTTTTTGCCAGAGGTGGCCTTCCTGATGGATGGCAGGCTCAACGTATTTGATCCGCGCAAGGGCGACGAGCACGGCGAGAAAGCTGAGTCCGTTGAGAAAGAAATTTCCGGCCACGCCAACAATGGCCATGGCGAAACCGCCGATGGTTGGTCCGAGGACGCGCGAGAGGTTGAACTGCGCGGAGTTGATAGCGATGGCGTTGGTGAGGTCTTCCCTGGGGACGAGCTGCGGCATGAGCGCCTGATAGCTGGGCGTATTGAGCGACATGGCGATGCCGGTACCGAACGCGAGCAGCGCAATTCCATACTTATCAATATGGTGGGTAAAGGTGAGCGCAGCCATGATGAAGGCAAGAACC
>DASXKZ010000115.1:0-4262 GCA_036496525.1 Candidatus Angelobacter sp. | reverse complement strand
CGCGCGTTGGCAAGTTAACAAGAAGGAACAGGATCGGCTTGACGTCCAGGCACTCATCGATGGCTTCCCCCCTGACTACTTGCACGACGAACGACCACAGAAGTCCAGCGAATTGCGTCCGTGTCTAGTAAATCAAGTAGTGAAGTAAAAACACCTAAATGCACCGATCTACCGATCTAATCGTCTCAACGAACTGGGAATCAATTCTCAGTCCGCACAGAAAATAACGGGATATGTAAGGTCTACGATTGTGTTCACCGGAAATGCGGCGGCTGGAATTTCTTAGTGCCAATTACTACTCGCTCGTGAAGTAATCCACCGCCACTGGGCTTTCAAACAGCGAGTAATCGCGCGTCACAATCGTGATGCCGGTTTCGGTGACGATGTAGTTCTTGGCATCCGCTTCCCGATCAAAGCCGATCACGGTCCCTTCGGGCAGATGCACGTCGCGGTCAATGATCGCGCGGCGGATCTTGCAGTGCCGGCCGATATTGACGTGGGAAAAGATGATGCTGGATTCAACTTCAGTGTAAGAGTTCACGCGCACGTCTGGTGAGAGCACGCAGTTACGCACGTAACCGCCGGAAAGAATGCTGCCCGGGCAAACGATGGAATCAATGGCCATGCCGGTGCGTCCGGGTTCGCCAAAAACAAACTTGGCCGGAGGATACTGCCGCTGATGCGTGCGGATGGGCCAGTGCTTGTCATACAAATTGAAGACCGGCGAGACGGAGACCAGATCCATATTGGCTTCATAATAAGCTTCAATGGTGCCTACGTCGCGCCAGTATTGCGCTTCTTTCATGTTTTCGTCGATAAAGTTGAAAGAATAAAGCTTGTACTGCTCAAGGATCTTGGGCAGGATGTCCTTGCCGAAGTCGTGCGACGAGTTGGGATCCTCAGCATCTTTCAGCAGCACGGGCAAAAGCACGTCAGTATTAAAGATGTAAACGCCCATCGATCCGGAAACCATCTCAGGGTTATACGGTGAGCGCAGCTTGGTCTGCTTGGGTTTCTCTTCAAAGCCGGTGATGCGCCCCGTGCGGTCAATATCCACAATGCCAAAGTGATAGCACTCGCTGGGATCGATAAGGATCGTGGCCAGAGTCACGTCCGCCCCGGTGGACCGGTGATGATCCAGCATCAGCTGATAATTCATTTTGTAAATGTGGTCCCCGGAGAGGATCAGCACATGTTTTGACTGCTCAGAGCCGATGGAATAAATGTTCTGGTAAACGGCATCAGCGGTGCCAAGGTACCAGCTGTCGCTCACGCGCTTCATCGGCGGCAGCACTTCAATGAATTCGCCCAGCTCGCGAGCGACGACGGCCCCCCACCCTTCACGGATGTGCCGGTTCAATGAGAGCGCTTTGTATTGCGTAAGAATGTAGACCTTGCGCAGGTCTGAATTGATGCAGTTGGAAAGAGTGATATCAATAATGCGGTAGTTGCCGCCGAAAGTTACTGCAGGCTTGGCGCGGTCGCGTGTGAGCGGATAAAGACGTTCTCCGGCTCCGCCGGCAAGTAAAACTCCAAGTGTATCCTTCATAGTTTTTCGCGGACCATCTTTTGCAGGACAGCAGGGAACTCTGGGACACCGAACTCTTGAGCCCGAAATTTTATGCTAGCAGAAAAAAGAAAAACCGGCGCAGCACCTCGCCTGAGCCGGAGCGTTCGACCGAATTTTTCAGCTACGCAGCGTCTTCCGTGGAGATGCGTAGAGACTTTAGAAAGCGCACATCCTGGGCATTGATGCTGAATTGAGGTTCGGCGTTCTTCTTGCGCGAGCTTACCAGTTGCGGCGCGGCTTCCTCGTCATGCTTGTTGAAGCCGATGGTAGCTTCCAGCACCAGAAACACGTCAACCCCTTCGTCTTTTATTCTGGCAATCACGTTTGCGATCTGCTCAGATTCAGAAAGAGATACGTTGATGGCCTCTCCCAGGTCTTTCATCAGATGCTTTAATCGTGGATTCACGAAAACTCCTCTTAAGTCCTAGATTTAGATGCCCGCCGGGTTACCTGCGTTTTATTGTTTCCGTTCAAGCTGCCCGATTTTCGCGCTACAATAACCAAAATGGCACAAATTTCCGCGGTAAAAAATGCTTTGCAAAGCGTTGTAAAGAAAGACCGCTTGCTCAATGCGGTCTTTGCCGGCGGGAAATCGTTTGTCGTGTCCGTGAGCCGCACGTTTTATGCCTTTTATCTGCAGACCACCGGATTAATCTTCCTGATGTTTACCGGCTACGGAGCATGGAACTTGTACCACCATTACCGCCTTGACCACTTTGCGGACCGGAAGCGACTTTGGATAGTGGCTCCCGTAACTTTGATCCTTGCATTTTTCACGGTGCATTCTTTCGTTAAAGCCAAACGTACTCTCAAGCGGAAGTAGTTTCCGCATTTTCTCCAAATCCGACACCCAACTTTGTCTCTGAGTAAAACCTCCACCCTCCATTAATCCGTCATCCCGAACTCCGTGAATCCGCGCGCGCATTCGGGCCCGTTTACGCCTCTCTTCGGCGTGAATGGGCAGAGCGCAAGGATTAGGAGTGAGGGAACTTGTGTCTATTCGGAGTATCATTGCAAGCACAAGGTCCTTCGGCTCGGCTTGCATGCTGAAGAAAGCGCATGCTCACTTTCGACCCTCAGGATGACGGACTTTTAAGTTGAACATGCCCCAGGACACTAAACTCGAACGCGATGCCGAGCAGTTGAAAGACATCACGCCTCATCCGCTTTATACTCCTGCCGATCTTGAAGGCTGGGACTATGAGGCCGATGCGGGTTATCCCGGAGAGTTTCCGTTTACGCGCGGCGTGCAGGCCACCATGTATCGCGGCCGGCTGTGGACGATGCGCCAGTATGCCGGCATGGGCGATGCCGAGGAATCGAACAAGCGCTACAAATATCTTCTCTCTCACGGGACGACGGGCCTTTCCGTGGCGTTTGACCTGCCGACGCAGATCGGCATGGACTCTGACCACACCATGGCCATTGGTGAAGTCGGTAAAGTGGGCGTGGCCATTGATTCCATTGAGGACATGGAGCGCCTCTTTGCCGGCATCAACCTGGAAAAGATTTCCACGTCGATGACCATCAATGCCAGCGCTGCCATTCTGCTGGCCTTGTACATTGCCGTGGCCCGGCGCAATGGGTCAGACACGCGCACGCTCAGCGGCACGGTGCAGAATGACATCCTTAAGGAATACATTGCACGCGGGACATATATATACCCCCCCCGGCAGGCGCTGCGGATCATCACGGACATGTTTGCTTACGCCAATGAGCATGTGCCGGATTGGAACCCGATCTCGATTTCCGGGTACCACATGCGCGAGGCCGGGTGCACCGCCGTGCAGGAAGTGGCGTTCACTCTGGCCAATGCCATTGCTTATGTTGAGGCCGCGTTGCACGCGGGCCTTGACGTGGATAAGTTTGCGCCACGGCTGTCTTTCTTCTTTAACGCGCATAACAATTTTCTAGAAGAAGTGGCCAAGTTCCGCGCGGCGCGGCGAATGTGGGCGCGCATTATGCAAGACCGTTTCCATGCAAAGAATCCCAGGTCACTGATGCTGCGCTTTCATACTCAGACAGCCGGATCAACGCTTACGGCGCAGCAGCCGGAAAACAATATCGTGCGCACAGCAGTGCAGGCAATGGCGGCAGTGCTGGGCGGAACGCAATCTCTCCACACCAATGGATTTGACGAAGCGCTGGGCCTGCCGACGGAAGAGGCGGCGCGCATCGCGCTGCGCACACAGCAGATCATCGGCCATGAAACCGGCGTGGCCAATACCATTGATCCGCTGGCCGGGTCTTATTACATTGAGTCGCTGACCAACGAGATCGAGCGTCGCGCCCAGCTTTATCTCGACAAGATTGAATCTCTCGGCGGAACTCTGCGAGCGATCGAACAAGGCTATATTCAGCAGGAAATCCAGAATGCCGCGTACGATTTTCAGCAGGGCGTTGATCGATTGGAAAACGTTGTGGTGGGCGTGAACCGCTTCCAGACTGAAGGCGAAAAGTCAGTGCCAGTGCTTCGCATCGACGAAGCTCTAGAAGGCCGCCAAGTGGAGCGCCTGCGCGCTCTGCGCCAGCGTCGCGACAAAGCCAAATGGGAATCGGGCCTCCGAGCCGTGGAAGACGCTGCCCGCAGCGACCAAAACCTGATGCCGCACATCATCCGAGCCGTAGAGAGTTACTGCACAGTCGGCGAAATTTCTGACAGGCTGCGCAAAGTATTTGGGGAATATCAGGA
>DASXKZ010000114.1:0-37613 GCA_036496525.1 Candidatus Angelobacter sp. | reverse complement strand
AATCGGCGAATGTTGAAAGCTAGTGTAGCTCTACGCCCATCAACTCAGTCACCATTGTCCATTGCTCCCAGGCGTAACGCCAGATTGAGACGGAGTGCAGATTTTCAAACGAGTGGAAGTCGCGCTCGTTCATCGCCTGTTGTTCTTCCAGATAGACCTGGCTAACAAAATCACAATCATTGCAGCGGACTATATAAGGATAGTTTTCGGCCATTCCGTCACACTTTGGGGGAGTGCCCCATTGTTGAGCTTTTCTTAGTCCTATGCACTAAGGCGGTTTACTTAGGCGCAATGAGATATTTAGCTGATCGGCGAAAAGCATTGTGGCAAGCTGATGCGGAAGCGCCGATCAAAGCTATGGTCGAAAAAATTGAAGATGAAGAAGCAGGAAAGGCGAGCGAACTTAAGAGCGCATGATGCGCGCTTTGATTTCCGGCTCCCAGATCACGTTGCTGGGTTCCAGGGTTTCAACGCCGACCTGGCCTTGCTGTGAAGTGCCGTCCTTGCCGATCCATGCAACTTTATAGCGGGCGCGACGGTTCTGGCGCTGTAGCCAAATGGTTTGCCCCACTGTCTTGATGCCCGGCGGCGCCACGAGGCGGGCTCCCGTGGTTGAAATTTCATAGGTGCAGCAGTTTTGCGATTCAATGCTGGCAATGTCAGGAAACACTTTTACGGGCACGGCAAGATGCAGCCGCTTTTCATGGCGTTTATCTGGGGCGGTTGCAACGGATGCTGCGCCAACGGGCGCAGATGGGGTGACTTGCTTTGGTTCCATGACCTTTCGAGTATCGCGGCTGGTCTCTTTTTGGTCAATATTACTTTCGTTTGTTTAGTTTGAAACGGATTCCAATCCGGCGGCGGAACCTGCGGAATGCGGCAAAACCAGTTACAATAGTTTCTTAGTCCCTCCCAACGAGACAAAAACATGATTCATTTTCCCGTGCCTGAGGCGCTGACCTTTGATGACGTATTGCTTTTACCTGCCATGTCTGACGTTGTTCCCGCTGAGGTAAACACTCAGACGCAGCTTTCGCGGAACATTCGTCTCAACATTCCCATCATCAGCGCCGCCATGGATACGGTGACAGAATCTCGCCTGGCGATTGCCATTGCGCAGGCGGGCGGGCTGGGAATTGTGCATCGGAACCTCTCGATTGAAGAACAAGCCGACGAAGTGGACAAGGTAAAACGATCTGAGAGCGGAATGATCATGGACCCGATCACGCTTTCACCCGACCACAAGATTGCCGACGCGCTGGAATTGATGCGCCGCTACAAAATTTCCGGCGTTCCTGTAACCAAGAACAAAAAGCTGGTGGGAATTCTTACCAACCGCGATCTTCGGTTTGAAACGCGCACAGACATCCTGATCAGCAAAATCATGACCAAGGAGAATCTGATCACAGTGCCGGTTGGCACCACGCTGGAAGACGCGGAGAAGATTCTGCATGAGCATCGCGTGGAAAAGCTGCTGGTGGTGGACGATAAGTACAACCTCAAAGGCCTGATTACAGTAAAAGATATCCAAAAGAAATTAAAATATCCTGGCGCTGCCAAAGACCAGCATGGGCGGCTGCGCGTGGGAGCCGCGATTGGAGCGACAGGAGATTTTCTGGAACGCGCGCAAGAGATGGTCAAGGCAAAGGTTGATGTGCTGGCCATTGACAGCGCGCACGGCCACACCAGCCGCGTGATTGACGCTGTTAAAACGATTAAAGCGAAATTGCCTGAAGTCGATTTGCTGGCCGGTAACGTAGGCACGCATGAAGGCGCATGTGCTCTGGTAAAGGCCGGAGCTGACGCGATTAAGGTGGGAATCGGGCCGGGATCCATCTGCACTACGCGCATTGTTACCGGCGCTGGAGTGCCGCAGATCACCGCAATTGCTGAAGCAGCGCGTGCTTGCCGCGACGCGCAGATTCCAGTGATTGCCGATGGCGGCATCAAGTTTTCCGGCGACATCAGCAAGGCGATTGCCGCGGGCGCAAGTGTGGTGATGATCGGCTCACTGTTTGCTGGAACAGAAGAGAGTCCGGGTGAAACGATTCTTTATCAGGGACGTTCGTTCAAGTCATATCGTGGCATGGGATCACTTTCTGCCATGGCCGCCGGATCGAGCGAACGCTACTCCCAAAGTTTGGAAGATTCTTCCACGGAAAATATGGGCATACGCGATGAGAACCGCGGCAGCAACCGCGTGGACAAGTTGGTTCCGGAAGGAATTGAAGGCCGCGTGCCGTATCGCGGCACGCTGGCGGAGATGGTGTATCAACTCGTTGGCGGCGTGCGGTCCGGCATGGGCTACTGCGGAACCAAGAATATTTCTGAGCTGCAGCAGAAGGCGCGGTTTATCCGCATCAGCGGTGCGGGACTGCGTGAGAGCCACGTGCATGACGTGATCATTACGCGTGAAGCTCCCAACTACAGGCTGGAATAGGCGGAAGAAATTTGTCATTGCCAGCCGTTCATCAACCTGTTAGCACTGCTTCTCCACGCAAGCTGCGCGCGTGGATTCCCACACTGATCTGGTTGTGCGTCCTTGCGCTTTTCTCTACAGATACTTTTTCCGCCGAGCATACGGGCAGCGTGCTGTTGAGAATTTTGCACGCGCTGTTCGGCACAAGGTTTGACGAGCACTTTCAGGACATTCATTTTTTGGTCCGCAAATCAGCGCATTTCTGCAGCTATGGCTTTCTTGGGGCGCTGGCATTCTTCTCCTGGCGCGCAACGCTTCCTGCGCTTCAGCGATGGACATGGCGCTGGAGCCTGCTGGGGCTGCTGGTCGGCGTGACCGCAGGCGCGCTCGACGAATTTCACCAGGCATTTGTGCCGTCACGCGGCCCAAGCCTGCGCGATGTATTGATCGACACAATGGGCGCAATCTTCTTTCAAGTGGCAATTGCCATCTGGATAAGCTGGCGCGATAAGCGCACTGCACGGTAAAAGCGTGCTGGTTACGATATTCATTCGCCAAAATCTCTCTATTTGTGCATATCTCCTCTACGAGTCAGCAACTCTGGGCGAAAAATCTTGCATCTGACCAGACTCAGCCGCTCCCCTTGGAGGCAGGAATGAGAATCTGGCGTGCGATGAAGGTCTTCTACGAGATCGTTACTGATCGCGAAGTTTACTTCCTGCTGGGGCTCGCTGTGAGGGACCTGTTCCGTAAGACGAAGTCAGACCCCAAACCAGCTGTGGCAGTGAAAAAGCGCGCCAAGGCCATGTCTGCCAGCCGATCCTGAAAGATTGTTACGCAAACAAAAGAGGCGCCCCTCCCCGTTCCCCAAAAACAAATAACCCCGCACACGCTGTGCGGGGTTATTCGGTAAGCTGTTGGGATTGGCTGAAGGCGCGGAGGCCTTATACGAATCACAACTTCGCTCAGGACTTAAAGACTCACGCCTTAAGCCTCAGCCACCTCACGTATACCACTACAATCAGAATTCTTCATATATTTGGATCGCCCTCCTTTCCCGTGTAACCGCAGAATATCGCCACATAACTAAAAAGTCAACAGCGCGATATTCACAAAGTGGGGGACATGCGCGCGGGCTATTTGCTCCAAAGGTCGCGCCGCCAGAAGGGAAAAAGATCGTCCATTTCCAGGTCTTCCCGCCACGAGCCACGCGTGCCGTAGCCCACGTAAACAGCTGACGATTCAACGGAAATTCTGGAGCCGGAGGGAGTCCTGGAATTCGTTGCGCCAAAACCGGATTCCTGCAGGGCGAGGCATGCCCACTTATCCATGACAATGCCTTTATCCAGCACACGATCCAGCAGGCTGATCAGGTCATCCGTATTGGCGACGAGTGGGTGCATTTATTTACACATAGTTGGATGCAGAGTCTTCATTTCAGGATCACCTGGGATGAATCGGCCTGCCCTCCTGGTCCCGCTGTTCTGTTTCTTCCACGCGCATCCACGTTTTGAGCGACGCCAATTCAAGATCGGTGGCATTTCGTCCCAGCGACTTCTTCATCCTGCGCCGCGCCCGCAGGCTTACGATCCAGCCTGAAACTGTTAGCCAGATCCCGTTGGTTATTCCGTGAAGCCTGTCAGTCGAACTCCACATCGGTCATCCTTACCTGGTTTTCTTCACTTCGCTTTCTTCGACTTGGCTTTGGCTGGGCTTGCACCCGCCAGCTTATCGGCCGTCACAAATATTGGCTCGATGTCCGTGGGAACGCCCTTCAAACGCTCCAGCGCTTTCTGCACCTCAGGACGCAGCACCATCATTTCGCTCATAAGCTTTTTGGTACCGGCGTAATCGCCGGTGGCTTCCAGCGTGAGAAGATCGTGGTCGAGCCCCGCAACGGCGTCTTTGATCTTACCCAGATCCACGCTAAAGGTGCCGTCAGAGTTCGCGACGAAGGCGCCTTTATCCAGAAAATAATTGAATTGCACGGCCATGCCCTTGGCATGCGAATCCTGCAAGCCAAAGCGCAGCGTGCGGAAAGACGAAGCCAGATATGTGGTATAGAGTTTGCGCTCGGCGTCCGGACCGTGCTGAAGCGGCGCCTGTATCGCGCCTTTATCGGCCTGCGTCATCAGGTATTGCAGCGCAAAGAGACCAGTCACGTCGGCCTTGGCTTCTTCAACCGCGCTGTAAAGTTCTTTCAGCTCCAGGCGCGGGTTGGTGTCACGGCCGTTGATTTTGATCTGGTGCGGGCCCAGTCCATGCGTGAGTTCATGGGCCACAATGTGGGTAAAGAACAATTCAAAACTCAGATCCTGTTGCGCCGCCGGTTGCAAGACAACTTTTGATATCGGCTCCAGCGTGGACTTGAATTTTGCTTCCTGAATGTTCTTGAGCATCACGCGCTTGCTGCCCTTCTGCTGGACAACTTTATCGTCATTGGGCAGGTTGTAAGCCGCGGTCTGCACGCCATGGTTGCCGTCACCGGCGGCGAAAACTTCATTCACCACGCGGATAGGCGCCGCCGCTCCCAGCTTGGGCACGCGATACTTCGGGTCTTCCGGCAAATTGTTTTCGATCTCCTGCAGGTGCTCACCCAGAAACGCCAGCCGCGCGGACTCTTTGTCGTCGCGCACGTTGATGTAGGCCTCAAACGCGGCTTTGTAACCAAACAGCTCATCGTTGTAAGTTTCATACGGGCCGATGGTCACGTCCACGGGCGCGTCCAGGTCCATCCACGCCATGTCGCTTTCAAAATAATTGTTGGTGTTGAAGGCGGCGGCGCGCGTGGTAAGAAATTTCTTGAGGCTAGCGTTGTCCGTGAGCGCGGCGGCTTGCTTCAGCAGCGCAGCGGCCTTGGCCAAATCGGTTTTATATTCCTCGCTGTACGGGACCATCTTCAACCTCTTATTGGCATCGCGACGAATCACCGTAAAGAACCCTTCCGCCTGCTCTTTCGATTCCGGATAGAGCGTCTTCGCCCAGCTCTCAAACTCTTCCTTGGTCATGTCTTCCGGATAGAAATTCGCGCCCGCCGGCTTCTTCGCCGGCACTCCGGGCAGAAAGGCCTTGTGCTCGTCAATTTCCGACCACGGGCCTTTGTTGATCCAGAAATAATGCAGGCGTGCCTGCCCCAGCGGAGATTTATCCTGCTGCAGCTTCTGGTAAAGCGCCAGGTCGCCGCTCCAGAACTGCCGCATAAAGAGCGGATTCACAATCCGCGCGGCTTCCACCAGCTTGGCCAGCGCTTTTTTGTCTCCGGCGGAGAGGCTTGAGAGATCGACTTCCAGATTTACCGGCGCAAACCGCGCCGCCATCTGGTTGAGTTCATCGGCGTTGGGAAATGAAGTGTCGGCGGAAGCAGGAGCAGGATTTTTCTGGGCAGTAGCCATGATGGTTGATACCAGTAGAAATGTCAGGAGTCGGCGCATGGGCGTTAGGAGTCCTCGTTAGTAAGGATAATGGGTATTCAGCATCCTGCAAACTGCGAAGGGCAAAACCTTACCGCTGATGAACGCGGATCACACTGATCTGCAGAGGAGGTTGAGTGTCTGCGCGATTGCTGCGATCCTTTTTTCACTCGGCTGTTCGCTTCGCGACTTTTTCCAGCGCGTCGGCCTCGGAGTTGCGGTTCTGCTTGCGATAGAACTGAAGCAGGTTGTTGCGGACAAGAACAGTATGATGGTCCGCCGTCCCGAGCGCCTTCTCCGCGATCGTAAGCGCGCGCCGGTACATGGGCTCGGCCTCTGCAGGTTTCCCCTGATCTTGAAGAAGCAACGCCAGATTGTTCAGGCTGTGCGCGGTGTAAGGATGCTCCGCCCCCAGAGCTTTCTCGCGTATGGCCAACGCCCTCCGGTGCAGCGGCTCGGCTTCGGTGTATCGGGTCTGCATGCGATACAACTCGGCCAGATTATTCAGGCTGTGCGCGGTGTTAGGATGCTCCGCCCCCAGAGCTTTCTCGCTTATGGCCAATGCCCTCAGGAGCATAGACTCAGCCTCCGCAGGCTTTCCATGAACTCGAAGAAGCTCGGCCAGATTGTTCAGACTCACCCCGGTGTCAGGATGCTCCACCCCCAGAGCTTTCTCGCGTATGGCCAGCGCCCGCCGGTGCATAGATTCAGCCTCCGCCGTTTTTTCCTGAACTCGAAGAAGCTCGGCCAGATTGTTCAGACTCAGCGCGGTGTCAGGATGCTCCGCCCCCAGAGCTTTCTCGCGTATGGCCAGCGCCCGCCGGTATAACGGTTCGGCTTCTTCGTATCGCCCTTGATGGCGCAAGAACAGAGCCAGGTTGTTTAGGGCAGTAGCGGTGTCAGGATGTTCCAGCCCTTGCGACTTCTCGCGTATGGCCAGCGCTCGCCGGTACAGCGGCTCAGCTTCTGGATAACGCGCTTGATTGTAATATAAGACAGCCAAGTTGTTGAGGCTGGTAACAGTATCCGGGTGCTCCGCTCCCAGGATCTTTTCCCGGATCGCCATTGCCTGGAGGTATAGCGGTTCAGCACGAGTATATTCAGCACGGTCATCAAGATAGTAGGCTGTTTGGTTCATGAGCTGGGCTGCCTCGGGAAGCTCGATCTTCAAGGATTCAACAAAAGTGGCACAGTTCAGGGCATGAGGCAGGAAACGATCTAATGCTGGCCAATTCTCAAATTTGGTTACGTCGGGAAAATTGGAGCCCACGACTCGCAATGCGCGTTCGGCCCAGACCCTCTGATCGGGTAGGCCTTCGAGCACCACTTCCTGCATCAGAGGATGAATGCTGTAGCTGCGTGTCTCGTCGCTGCGGCGTACGAGGGAAAGGCGTTGAAGGGGAGCTAGCAGTTCATCCAGCGCCTGGGGGCTTTCATCAACTTGGCGCAGCTTTTCCGAAAGTACCTCCGGCAGAGACGCGTCTGCGGCATGGAGCAACTCGAAGGGAATGGGCGCGGGACCGAAGAACGCACTCAATCGCATGAGAGCGGCAGAGGCGGGATATTTATCCAAAGCAGAAGAATTCAGCGCCCAGGCTGCCGCCATTGTGCTTTTTTGTTCGCGTTCTCTAGTGCTTTCCGTCAATATCGTTTCCTCTTAAAGCTGCGGACGCAGGCTCCTGAATTTGTTGATGTACTCTTTCCAACTAGTCTGCGTCTCCGATATGTAAGCGCCGGCTTGCTCCAGCGCGAGTGGCATATTCCCGAGTTCCGCCGCCAAAGTACCCGCTTCCTCCGGATCCGCTCCTTGGTCCTGGGGCGGTTGCTTCGCGGAGCGTGCTGCACGTTTTAACAAAAATTCCCTGGCCTCTTGTGGTCTAAAGACTTGGAGTTCGAACGGTTTGGCTATCTGAATTCTGCGAAGGTCCTTTCCGCGAGAGGTAACAAGAACGTGTCCGCTGTTTTTCTCAGGGAGAAAAGCCGCAAGGAGATCAGGCGTATCGGCGTTGTCAAAAATGAAGAGCCAGCCCTGGTTCCGTTCAAGCCAGCCTTTCACAGCAGCAACGATAACGTCTTGACTTGTGTCATCCTTCTCCGGCAAATCCAACAGCCGGGCAATTTTGGAAAAACCCGATTTAATGGATTCTAAAGACTCTGCCACTGTCCATAACACGGCCGTATATTCATCGCGATGGCGATAGGCATACTCGACCGCGATCTCTGTCTTACCCATTCCGCCGGAGCCGCAAATCGCCTGGCGACCATGCATTTGCAGATCAAACTGTAGAGCAGCAAGAATGTCTTCACGCCCGGTAAATCGCGGATTTCTGTTCGCGGGTACATTCCAAAAGTTAACAATCGACTTTTGCGCTTCACGGCGCTCCAGACTCGGCTGCTTGGAAAGAGCGATGTGTCCGGGCTCAAAGAGCTTCAGCTTTCCCAATGGAGGTTTAACTATTTTGGGCTGGTTCGTGAGACGCCGATAGAGATCCACATAACCTTCTTCGGCGGCAATGCAATAGTAGGACGCTGGCTGAAGGTGGAGAGGAATAAATTCAACGTGAGACTTCTCAAGGAGAACCGGGATAAACCGTGTGTTGTTAGTAGCAGCATTGTAAAGATATTGGGTTGTCAGAATAGATTCCCAAATTACCCCACGCCCTTTACCATATTCTTCCTTACCGTCTGCCCTGCGTTTGTAAACTTCTGTGCATACGATCAGAATGAAATCCGAATCGCTAATTTGCCTCTCCATCCACGTGGGCCATCCTTGCGGTGGAGCAGACTCGTATTGATCGATGTCGGCATCTACGCCGTCGGTCCGTAATTGATCGGCCAGTTTCAACACCCGTGCCATATGGTCAGGACTATCCTGGCTATAGCTGATGAAGACTTTGGGTGGTCTTTCAGGAGACATGCCTGCGCTGATTGTAAGCGGGATGAGGCGGGTTTCAATAAGGAAACTTTGTGGCGCTCCGCTCATTCGGCGCCAGAAAACCCAACCCTAAAATCTCACCGCGGAGACGCGGAGACGCGGAGAAAGGCAAAGGACTTACAGACACAGCCGGGGCGGCTGTGCTCCACGGGTGTCGGTCAACCCTACAACAAATGAAGCGCGCTAATCGCTTCCCCCTTGACAGCAAACAAAAAGTGAAGTATCATCGCCTGATCCCCAGCCGATGCCGGACGCATCTGTGGCGTCGCCGGTGGGATGCCTCTGGGATGTAGTGCGCTAAGTCTTTTGGAATCCTAGTTGAGGGGTACCGGGGGAGGGCGGGGGTAGGTTCTGGGATAGCCCGGATAAGTGCTTTGGAATCCTAGTTGACGGAATACTGGAGATCGGGTAATCGCCGTGATCGGGTGATCCGGTGATCGGAAAGCTGCCAGTTGATAAGGACCAGCGATGGAAGACGTTAGTGGCGGTAATCGGAGCGAGGCATTGCAGGGCCAAATTGTTGAAGACCGGTACGGCTACTATCGGCGGTGCCAGAGGTTCCGCAAGAATGGGCAGCAGTGCAAAGCTCCGGCGATGAAAGACGCGGAGGTCTGCTACAAGCACCAAGGACAGGCGGACATAGAACGGCGGCGACGGGCGCAATATACGCTGCCCCCGCTGGTGGATCTAGCGACGGTGCAGCGAGCCCTTGGCGATGTGACGCAGGCATTGTGGCAGGACCGCATTGATGAGGACTATGCCAGCGAGTTGTTGCAGAAGCTGGAGAGAGCGTCGATGGTGTTGAGAGGGCAGGGATGAGCTGCCGTGCTACCCTCTTTTTCTATCATTCGTTTTACAGCGAGATCGGAAAAACAAACCTACCACGGAGGCACGGAGACACGGAGAACATCCCAGAATTGGATCAAATTTAGCCGCGAAGGGCGCGAATGATCCCATGCTACCTTCTTTTTCTGATATGCGTCTTATTAAGAGATATCTCGGAGCCTTATTGATTCCATGAATTTCAGACATCAAAACCTCTCTTCTCTGCGCGTCACCGTGTGCGCCCTTGTCGTCCTCTCGCTCGGTTTCGTTTTTGCGCGGGCGTATGCTCCTGCAAACGCCGATGTCCCTGCAAAGACAGTTCACGGCATTCAAGTCGCCAACATCGACCGCTCAGTTGTGCCGGGCGATGATTTTTATCACTACGCCAACGGCGCATGGATCAAGAGGACGGTGATTCCACCGGACCGTGCCGGTATGGGCGTGTTCACTACATTGGCCGACTTGACGAACAAGCGCACGGCCGCACTGATTGAAGAGGCCGCAAAGCAGAAAGCGCCGGCAGGCTCGGATAGCCGCAAGATCGCCGATCTCTACAATGCATACATGGATGAGGCCGGTATTGAAGCCAAGGGGCTGACGCCGCTCAAGCCGCATCTTGATGCCATTGCGGCCATCAAAGACAAACACGAGCTGGCGCACGCCCTGGGAGAAACTCTTCGCGCTGATGTTGACGCGCTGAACAACACCAACTTTCATACGCAAAACCTGTTTGGGCTATGGGTGGCCCCCGGCTTTAATGATTCAGAGCACTATGCCGCTTATCTGCTGCAGGGCGGGATCGAGCTGCCTGATCGCGAATATTACCTTTCTGACGCGGCAAGCATGCGCGATGCCCGTACAAAATATGTGGCCCACGTCGCCGCCATGATGAAGCTGGCCGGCTTTACCGATACAGACGCACGCGCCAAGCGAATCTTCGGCCTGGAACATGCCATTGCGGAAAAGCACACGACCCTGGCGGAAAATGACGACATCCACAAAGCAAACAATACGTGGAAGCAGGCGGATTTTGACGCCAAAGCGCCGGGCCTGGAGTGGGCTGAGTATTTTCGTGGAGCAGGGCTGAGCCAGCAAGCGGAGTTCACCGTATGGCAGCCCACGGCGTTTACAGCAGAGTCTGCGCTGGTGGCTTCTCAGCCACTTGAAACCTGGAAGGACTGGCTGGCATATCACTGGATAGAAGCTTATGCCGGTGTATTGCCCAAGGCGCTGGCGGATGAGAACTACGCGTTTTTTGGCAAGACGCTTTTCGGCACGCCGCAACAGAGGCCGCGCTGGCAACGCGGCGTTTTTGTGGTGGACCGCTGGCTGGGCGATGCCGTGGGAAAAATCTATGCTGCGCGCTACTTCCCGCCGGAAGCCAAGACCAAGGCGCAAGAGATGGTCGCCAATATTACCGCGGCTTTCCGCAAGCGGGTTGAAGCGCTGCCATGGATGGCCCCTGCCACCAAAGCTGAGGCCCTGGAAAAACTCAAGACACTTTATGTAGGCATTGGATATCCGGAAGACTGGCATGACTACTCCGCTTATGAGGTGAAGGCCAATGACGCGTTTGGTAATCTCTGGCGGGGCAGCCTGTTTGAGTATCATCGTGACGTTGCCAGGCTGGGAAAGGCGGTGGACCGCAAAGAGTGGTCCATGTCACCGCAGACCGTCAACGCGGTAAATCTTCCATTGCAAAATGGGCTCAACTTTCCGGCGGCGATTCTGCAACCGCCGTTCTTTGATCCCAAGGCCCCGGACGCGGTGAACTATGGCGCCATTGGCACGGTGATTGGCCACGAAATCAGCCACACGTTTGATAGCGAAGGCTCCGCGTTTGATTCGAAAGGCCGCGTGCGCAACTGGTGGACAGAATCCGACCTTGAGCACTTTAACGCTGCTACCGCTAAGCTGGCTGCGCAGTACGACACTTATAAGCCGTTTCCTGATCTCTCAATCAACGGCAAACAGACGCTGGCGGAAAATATCGCCGATGTTGCGGGCATCGCGGCTTCTTATGACGGCTATCGTGCGTCGCTTGGCGGCAAGCCTGGGCCGGAGCAGCAGGGGTTCACCAGCGACCAGCAATTCTTTATCGCTTTTGCGCAGGATTATGGCTCCAAAACACGCGATGCCGCGTTGCGCGCGCAAGTGATGGGAGATAGTCATTCGCCCGGCCAATATCGCGCCGCTACCGTGCGCAACATTGATGCCTGGTATGACGCGTTCAAAGTGAAGCCAGGAGAGAAACTCTATCTTGCGCCGCAGGATAGAGTGCGGATCTGGTAGTGAGTCAGGAGGAGCAACAACTTACCACGGCTAAGCACGGAACGCGGATTTTAACGATTGCCAAGATCGCCGGCATTGCCAAAACTGGAGATTGAGATTTCAGAAGAAGCAGATCTTGATCCGCGTTCATCCGCGCTAATCCGCTGTAAGAAGTTCGGCGGTAGGAAGTTCTAGCTTCCCACCGCTTCGAGTTCGCGCTCTTGCAGGCGCTTAGTCGTCTTCTTCTTGCCGCCGAAGAGTTTCTTCAAGCCGGGGCCGAGCTTGTCGAGATAGACGTAATAGATCGGCGTGATGTAGAGCGTGAGCGTCTGTGAAAAGATCAGCCCGCCCACTACGGCCAGGCCAAGGGGACGGCGTGATTCAGCGCCGGCGCCAAAGCCCATCGCGATTGGCAAAGTGCCCATTAGCGCGGCCATAGTGGTCATCATGATCGGGCGGAAGCGCACGAGCGCGCCCTGATAGATGGCTTCCATGGCGCTCTTACCTTCTTCGCGCTGTGCGTCGAGCGCGAAGTCAATCATCATGATGGCGTTTTTCTTTACCAGGCCCACGAGCATGATGACGCCCACAAACGCGTAAATGCTCAGTTCAGTATGGAAGAGTTTGAGCGTGAGCAGCGCGCCCACGCCTGCGGAAGGCAAGCCGGAAAGAATGGTGATGGGATGGATGAAGCTTTCATAGAGAATTCCCAACACGATATATATGACCAGGATGGCCATCATGAGCAGCACGCCCAGCCCGGCAAATGACGATTGAAACGCCTGCGCCGTACCTTGCAGGCTGGTGCTGATGGTAGACGGCAGTGTCTGCGCGGCTGCGCTGTTTACAGCGGTGATGGCATCGCCCAGTGCCACGCCGGGTTTCAGGTTAAAGCTGAGAGTGACGGCCGGAAGCTGTCCAAGATGATTGACCGTGAGCGGTCCAACTTCTTTTTTAAAGCTGGCCAGCGCGCTCATGGGCACAAGCTGTCCGGTCTTGGAGTGAATGTAGAGCATGCCGAGCGCAGAAGGATCGAGCGCATACTCCGGTTCCAGCTCCATGATGACTTTGTACTGGTTATTGGGCGCGTAGATGGTGGAAATCTGGCGTGCGCCATAAGCGCTGTAGAGAGCGTCTTCCAGCGTGCGCGGATCAACGTTGAGCGCCGCAGCTTTATCGCGATTGATGCTCACCGTAACCTGCGGATTCTTGATCTGCAAATCGCTGGTTACGTCCTGCAGTTGTGTGATGTCGTGTAACTTCTGTTCCAGCAGCGGCGCGTATTGATAAAGCTCGTTTGTGTCAGGGCTTTGGAGTGTGAACTGATATTGGCTTTTAGTGAGCGCGCCGCCAATGCGGATGGGCGGAAGGTTTTGCAGATAGACATTGATGCCGGGAATCTGCGCCAGCTTGGGCCGCAGCTCTTCAATGATCTTGTCGACGTGCGGCCGTGTCTTGCGGTCCGTAAGGCGGGCGAAGATGCGTCCGGAGTTGAGCGCTGCATTCACGCCGCCTCCGCCTACAGTAGACATGTAATTCGCAACATAAGGGCTCTCGCCGACAATCTTTGCCGCTTCCTGCTGATGGCGCATCATGTCTTCAAACGAGATGCCCTGAATGCCTTCAGTAAAAGCAAAGAGCTGGCCCTGGTCTTCACTCGGCAAAAAGCCCTTCGGTATATCGATGAACAAGAACGCCGTGGCCGCCAGGATCACCAGTGAAAACGCCATAATGATGCGCGGATGCGCCATCACTTTTTTCAGGCTCCATTCGTAGCCGTGCAGCATGGCGTCAAAAACGGCTTCGCTCTTCTGATACAGATAACCGTGACGGTCGTTATGAGTGTTACGCAGAAAACGGCTGCACAACATGGGAGTAAGCGTCAAAGAGACGAAGCCGGAAACCAGAATCGCTACGCCAATGGTTACAGCGAACTCATGCAGCAGTCGGCCAATGATTCCGCCCATGAACAGCACAGGAATAAAAACAGCGGCCAGCGAAATGGTCATGGAGATAATGGTGAAACCGATTTCGCGCGCGCCTTCCACGGCGGCCTGGTACGGAGGCTTGCCCATCTCCATGTGGCGAACAATGTTTTCCAACATTACAATCGCGTCGTCCACCACAAAGCCGACGGTGAGCGTGAGCGCCATTAAAGAAAGATTGTCCAGGCTGTAGCCCAGAAGATACATCGCGGCAAACGTGCCCACAATCGACATGGGCAGCGCCAGGCTGGGAATGATCGTCGCTGAGATATTGCGCAGGAAAAGGAAAATGACCATCACTACAAGCGCGATGGTCAGCATGAGCGTGAACTTTACGTCATTGACCGAGCCGCGGATGGAAACCGAGCGGTCATACAAAATGTTCAGCTTGATTCCGGCAGGCATCTGCTGCTGCATCTGCGGCAGCAAGCGCTTGATGCTGTCAACCACTTCCACGGTGTTAGTTCCCGGCTGGCGCTGGATGGCCAGCACAATTGCGCGATCGCCACTGAACCAGCTTGCAGTCTTGTCATTTTCCACGCTGTCAAACACATGGCCCACTTCGTCCAGACGAACAGGCGAGCCGTTGCGGTAAGCGACGATCAACGGTTTGTACGACTTGGCCTCAAGAAGTTGCCCAGTGGCCTGTACGGTGTACGAAGTCGAGTGGCCAAAAAGAGTCCCTGTAGGCAGGTTGACGTTAGCGTTAGTAATGGCATTGGCCACATCATCAATGCCAATCTGCCGCGCTGCCAGTGCGCGCGGATCAAGCTGCGCTCGCACCGCATATTTCTGCGTGCCAAAAACCTGTACCTGCGCCACGCCGCTGACCATCGACAGCCGTTGAGCCACGGTGGTTTGCGCGGCTTCGTCAACATCGGAAAGGCGCATCGTAGGCGCGGCCAGGGCAAGATACAGCACCGGTGAATCGGCCGGATTCACTTTTTGATATGACGGTGGCGAAGGCAGCTCTGGTGGAAGCTGTGAGAGCGTCTTGGCAATCATCGCCTGCACGTCCTGCGCGGCAGCGTCAATGCTGCGGTCAAGCGTGAACTGCAGCGTGATGCTGGTGCCGCCCAGGGCGCTCGATGATGACATGGAATCAAGTCCGGCGATGGTGGAAAATTGTTTTTCCAGCGGCAGCGCCACGGCAGCGGCCATGGTTTCAGGGCTGGCTCCGGGCAGCGTTGCGCTTACCTGAATAGTTGGGAAGTCAACGTTCGGAAGATCGCTGACCGGCAACAGGCGATACGCAAAGAAGCCAAAGATCAGGATCGCCGCCATGATCAGCGTTGTAGTAATGGGCCGCCGGATAAATAACTGTGTATTCATTTTACGATCCGCTCTTGATGTCGACTTTCGCGCCGGGCGTTAGTCGAAGCTGGCCGTCGGTGACGACGCGCTGGCCGGGTTGCAGCCCTGTAGCGATGACGGTGTCCTCGCCTACGTTCCAGCCGACCTTTACTGGCTGCTGTTTAGCTGTGAGATCTTGGTCCACCACATAGACATAAGTGCCGTTCTGGCTCGTTTGCAGCGCGGCAGTCGGCACCACAATCGCGTTCGGTTGCGATTTCAGTGTCAGGTTTACGTCAGCAAATTGTCCTGGCCAGAGCGCGTGCGCAGCGTTATCAAACGTGGCTTTCAGCTTGATGGTGCCAGTGGTAAGGTCCACTGAGTTATCGATAAACGTGAGCCTGCCCTGGAAATGCTGTGTGCTGCCTTGCGGCGCTGCATCCACCTTTAGGCTTTTGGTGTTGGAATACTGTTTCAACTCGGCGAGCTGTTGCTCTGGAATAGAGAAGCTCACGTAGATCGGCTCAATCTGGTTGATCGTCACCAGAATCGGCACGTCGTTGGCCTTTACCAGATTGCCCTCTTTCACGCCAACGCTCCCGGTGCGCCCGTTGATCGGCGAATAGATCGACGTATATTCCAGATTGATTTTTGCTGTTTCCACTGCAGCTTTGTCGGCTGCGACGGTGGCAGCCATGGCGTTCGCAGCAGCTCCGGCGGCATCCACTTGTTGCTTGGATACCACGCCCTGTTTTCCCAGACCCTGATAACGTTCTGCATCAAGCTTGGTGTTGAGCGACTGCGCTTCGTCCTTGGCCAGAGTGCCTTCCGCCTGTCGCAATGCAGCTTCAAAGGGCGCTCGATCGATAGTGAAGAGCAGTTGCCCTTTTTTTACAAAGTCGCCTTCCTTGAAATGCACGCGCATCAACTGCCCGGAGATTTGAGCCTTGATCGAGACGGTGGAAATGGCCTCAACGTTGCCGATGGCTTGCAGCTCCACCGGCATGGTGCGCGACGCAACCGTGGCCACGCGGACCGGCGCACCGGCGGATACGGGCTTGGCGGCCTGCACAGCGTCTTTGCTCGTGCATCCCGAAATAAGGAGCACCATGTATGCAGAAACACCGAGAAAAACTGGCCCCCGCCGGGTGGAGCAGGCCTTTAGGCCTGCGATAAAGCTCTTAAAAGCCTGGGGCTTTAGCCCCTTAGGTTGAGCCTGCATCGCATTTACAAAGTGGCTTATAGTTTTCATGGTCTGATCTTTTCTTCTAAAAATGTCCATTGCGTCTTTCCTGACTATATCCATTAAGCCCATTTCCGCTTCCGTTCGCGGGGGCAGCGCCGCTCTGCATTCCGTTCAGCCAGATTCCAGCCATTATGGCCGCCACTGATTCAGGATCAAACTTCTGGAATTTCCTTGCACCAAAAAGCTCCTGCACCAGAAAGTGATAGACCACCATCCCGAGAAAGCCGCGGGCTGAGAGCAGGGGATCGACATTGCGAAACGCGCCTTCACGAATGCGCCGCCGGATATAAGCCGCCAGTTCTTCGTAATAGACAGCGATAAAGGTGCGGAAGAACCGCTGCGAAAGCGTGTGGCTTTCCAGCGCGGTAAACCAGAGCAAGCGGGTCAATTCGGTGTCGCGGGCGTTGCGCACCAGCATTTCACGGGCGATGGCGGTAAAAACTTCCAGGTCGGTGCCGCCCGCCTCAAGAATTTTGCTGATGTTCCGGCGGCGGCCTCGCGCGCTGCACAGCTCTTCAATCAGGGTCCAGTAAAGCTTTTCTTTGCTGGGAAAATGGCGGAAAAGCAGCGCTTCATTAATGCCGGCGCGCTCGGCTATCTCGCGCGTGGTGGTCCCGCGGTAACCCCTGCGCGCAAAAATGCCGGACGCAGTGCGCAAGATCTGCCGCCGGCGGTCGAGAGATGAAAGACGTACAGGCATGAGGGAGATTTATGAAGTAAGTGAATACTTACTTTACCAGTTAGACGAACAGCTCTCAAGATGGTAGGGACGGAGTGCGGTAAAGAAGTGTAAAGCGCGATCTTTTGCGCATCAGATAGGGACTCGTTCCAATGGCACTATGAACTGAATCCCATTCACGTGCTTGCCTTGAAGCCTGGCATCGTTAGTCACGAAGAGATCGACCCCTGCGGAGGCGGCGCACGCAAGCTGAATAGCGTCCGGTGCTCGCAGTGATCGATCGGAGCGAAGAGAGGCGTAGATTTTTGCAGCTGCAATATTCAAGGGAAGCATCAATGCAGCGGCGGGGATAGCGGATTCGTATCTGGAGCATAAGACCATGTCGCCATTTTCTAGAGGTTTTACAAGGACTTCCCCTAGCGTCAGAGTAGAAGTGAGCAACTGATCGCCACGTATGAGCATTCTTTTTCGTAGCTCGGTAGTGGTTTTGGATAGCGGACCATGATTTTCAAATAAGTAGATAAAAAGGTTTGTGTCCCAGAAGATTCGGCTCATTCCCAACCCTCTCGCAAGCGCCGCACATATTCATCGGCGTGTTCATCGGCCCAGAGTTTCTTGCCTGAGCCGCGCAAGGCGAGCAGGGGATCGGATTCCTCAATGCTGCGAGCCGCTTGCGCACTCCAGTCGTTGTACCAGTTCAGCAGTGCCTCATAAAAAGGGATTTCTTCCCGCTTGGGCGTAATCTTCGAACCCTCACGTTCAGGGTGATAAGTATCGCCTTTGCGAAAAAGCCTGCGCCTGCCTGGGGCAGTTTCAAAAAGCATGCGGTAGCGGCCTGGATTTGGAGGTCGATTGGCTACGCAATGCTGCACGACATGAACGTATACACCAGGTCTATAGGGTATATTCCGGTCCCGCTTGGCCTCCTCCACAATCTCGTCAACCGTGAAATCAGACCGTTCACTATATTTTTTGTGGAGCATTGCCGTCACAATCCAAACTTGGTCGGCAACTTTAATATCCGCCGGACTCGATACTTGCGGCATGTGCTTTCCTCCAGGACAGGTTTATCTATCTGCAGTAAATAATTATTATTACTTGGTAATAATGAATTGTCAATTTATAGATTATATTTTTGATGTTTCTAAGACTTGGTCTTGTGTGGGAAGGACAGTGCAACCTATACAAACTTTTTAAGGGTTTAGTGCTGGTTGGCTGTGCTGCTTCGGGGTGCTGGACTGCCCTGATTTACGCTGTAAAAGAATGTTTACGGGATCAGCATGCGGAGGCAGGGAGCGGTAACTTTTTCATCGCGGCTGTGGGTCTGATCGTTAGTTACGGCATTCCAACGACCGAGGAAATCATTCATTGGGTATTAAATCGGCAATAATCATTGGCCAAAGCGGCAAAGGGGTATCATGAAGGCATTTGGAGGAATATCGGATGGGACGCGCCTTTGGGTTCATAAGCTTGATCGTTGTCGTGGGGATTGGGTCTTATATTTACATGCGCCAGACGCAGGGCGTGATGTCGGCCGGCAGCAGCAATCCGACCGCAACAGTCGATTTGATTGGCGTGAGAAATGACTTGCTGGCAATTGCCCAGGCGGAACGCAGCCATGCGGCAGCGCAGGGAAGTTATGTTTCTATCGAAACGCTGAGGTCGCAGGGAGAACTGACCATGACTCGCGATAACCGCGGGCCTTACAACTACTCCGCTGAAATCAGTGATTCTTCATTCCGAATTGTTGCCACGTATACCGGCCCTGCAAGCTCTGGGATGCCGCAAACTCTCAGCGTTGATCAAACGATGCAGGTCAGCCAGCAATAGCCCCGCGGTTAAGCTGCTCGGCGCTGCTGCAATTGAGCGGCTACTTTTTTCAGATCGTCCACGAACTTGCGCATCTCCTCATGCCGTGAGTCATCGTCAGGAGCGCGCAGAATTGAAGAAGGATGGACAGTCGCCATCACCAGCGGCGCAATGTTCGACTGCACCCACTGCCCACGCTGTTGAGTCACGCGAAACTGCCTTCCCATCACGCCCTGCGCCGCAGTGGCGCCCAGCAACACCACCACTTCAGGCTTAACCGCTTTAATTTCGGCATCCAGCCACGGACGGCATGCGCTGATTTCCAGAGTATTGGGCTTCTTGTGCAGGCGGCGTTTGCCGCGCGGCTCCCATTTGAAATGCTTCACGATGTTGGTTACAAAAACGTCCTTTCGGTCGATTCCAGCAGCGACGAGGGCTTTATCCAACACAGCGCCTGCCGGTCCTACAAACGGACGGCCTTGCAAGTCCTCTTTGTCGCCTGGCTGCTCGCCCACCATCATGACCCGAGCGTTGGAGCGCCCTTCGCCGAACACGGTCTGCGTACCCAGCTTCCACAGATCGCACGCCTTGCAATTGGCCGCAGCAGCGCGTAAGGCAGGCAGTGTGAGTTTGTCCGGAATCGGCGCGGAAGAAATGCGGGTTGGAGACTTGGCCATGCTAATTTTGATGCACCGTTGGGAACGCCGGGCGGCTTCGCTCGCAGTTTGGTCGTCTTAATAAACTGCTCAGCGTGACTCGCTCAAAGGCAGGTTTCAGCATGAAATTTCATACCGAATATCTCACCTTCAACACCAAGAAGCATCGCGAATACATCCACATTACGCCGCAGGTGGAAAAGATTGTGCATGCCAGCGGCGTTACCAACGGCATGGCGCTGGTTTCCGCCATGCACATTACCGCCGGCGTCTATGTAAATGACGATGAGCGCGGGTTGATTCAGGACATTGACAAGTGGCTGGAGCAGCTTGCGCCGTTCAATGAAGCCTACCTGCACCACCAAACCGGTGAGGACAACGGTGACTCACACCTTAAAGCCCTGCTCATGCATCACCAGGTCATTGTTCCAGTGACTAACGGTAAATTGCTGTTGGGAACATGGCAGCGGGTTTTTTACGCTGAGTTTGATGGGCAGCGCTCAAAACGAGTGGTGGTTGCTGTGATGGGAGAGTAATCGCCCTCAATCCGGAGGCCGTGCTTCAGTGGACAACCATCTCCGGTTTTGCGAGCTGTATTGCCGCCGGCACTTTCAGCAGAATTTCCGAAAGCCCGTCGGTAAGAGATAGTTCGCCGCCAATGGAATAAACCAGCTCTTGAATGTAGGGGAGTTCTTTGGCGAGAGTGCTCTTTCCGTCTAATAGCGCGGGCTGTGCGCCATCGGCCGGTTTCCAATCTAAGTGAATCGCGCAACGACCGTCACTGGCCTGCGCAGAAATTGTCAGGACCATAGGCCTGGTATTCCGGCCTACCAATCTGCTCAAAAACAACACCATAAGATGGCGCAAAACCGGGCTGCTGGTGACCTGAATTGCGGGGGACCACTGCCGCTCTAGAGCCAGCAACCCTGAGTGCAGAAGCACGATGAACTCATTGAAGATCTCATTGAGCAGAGAATCAAGAGAGGTCCATGGCGCGTCGGGCGCCGGAACTTCCCGGACAAGAACCGATATTGCTTTGGCCAGAGAAATAGCTCGGTCCGCCTGCTGCTCAATTGTTCTGATATCGGACAGAAGAGGCTGCGCACCATTTTTGTGCAAGCCCATAACTTCCAGAAAGCAACGTATGCTGGTAAGCGGTTGAGCCAGATCGTGCGCCACCGAGTGAATCAAGGCCTTGAGCGATGTTTGCTGAATGCCGAGAGCATCGGTTAAATCGACAAGAGCGCCCGGCGGATAAGTCTGCCCCACATCCACGTGCACAGCGGCTGGATGGCCATTTGAAGGCTGCCCAATTTGCACCGGCGCCGGCCTGCCGATTCTATAGCCCGCTCCCCTGACGGTATGAATCAGCTTGTTTTCACCGGCAAAATAAATTTTTCTGCGCAAATAGTTCACATAAACGTCTACCAGATTGCTATCGCTTTCCGGTTGCAGTCCCCATGACCACTGCAACAGATCGTGGCGCGTCACAGTTTCACCGGCATGGCGCATCAGCAACAGAAGAAGCTCAAATTCCTTGGGACTGAGTTTGATTTCATGCTTGCCACGATGCACTTTGCGTGACGCGGGATCAAGTTCCAGATCTTCCACGCGCAACACATTCAGCGCCGGATCGGCCTTGCGACGCAGCAATGCATTCGTTCGCGCAGCTAGCTCCTGAAAGGAAAATGGCTTGGTAATGTAATCATCGGCGCCCAGATTCAGGGATTGGATCCGGTCAGAAACGCGGTCGCGGGCGCTTAACACCATTACAGGCGTTTCCAGTCCCTTGCTCCGCAGCTTTTCCAACAGCTTAAGCCCATCCGTCTCGCCGAAGTTCAAATCAAGAATGATTAACTTGTAGTTCTGGCGCTGCAGCTCGGAGATCACACTGTCTTCATTCAGCGCGGTATGGACGGAATAGCCTTCTGATTCAAGCGATTTTGATAAGAATGTTGCTAGGTCGAGATCGTCGTCGGCAAGGAGTATGGACATAGCAATCTACCTTTCACCATATTGGCGCGGGTAGCAATACCTTAAGGCTGCTGAATCCGGGATCTAACCAACTTATAGCCTATCCAACGAACTATATATGGTTAGACGGCATGATTCTAGAACAGAACAAAACTCTGTGCTCCATATTAGTGTAATTTTAGAAATCATTTCCCGTTTTGGCGATGCGCTTCCATTGGGACGGAATGCAGCGAGAGTACGGCAAAAGAGTTAAACCCTCCTGTTATCATGGGCTTCCCTTGATTGAGCGCGGATGGCCAGCGATTACCGGCATGCGCCGCACTCTAAGCTTTTGATACGATAGAGAGTTTGAATCCCGCGAAAGGCAACTTCTGTATCAATGGCAGCCAAACTTTTCAAGAATTTCATCGGCGGCGAGTGGGTCGAATCGCGCACCGGCCAGACCTACGAGAACCTGAACCCAGCTGACACGCGTGACGTGATTGGCGTATTCCAGCGCTCAGACAAGCGCGACGTGGATGATGCCGTTTCCGCTGCCAAGCAGGCGTTTGAGCGCTGGCGGCTGGTCCCCGCGCCCAAGCGCGCTGAGATCATCTACCGCGCTGGAGAAATCCTGCTGGAACGCAAAGAAGAATATGCGCGCCTGATGACGCGGGAGATGGGCAAGGTGTTGAAAGAAACGCGTGGCGACGTGCAGGAAGCCGTGGATACGGCATACTACATGGCCGGCGAAGGGCGCCGCCAATTCGGCGTGACGGTGCCATCGGAATTGCCCAACAAGTTCGCCATGGCCGTGCGGATGCCCATTGGCGTCTGCGGCATGATTGCTCCCTGGAATTTCCCCATGGCCATCCCCTCATGGAAGCTGCTGCCTGCATTGGTCTGCGGCAATACGTGCGTGATCAAGCCCGCTGAAGATACCCCGCTTTCAACGCTCAATCTGCTCAAGGCGCTCACTGATGCGGGGCTGCCCAAGGGCGTAGTGAACGTAGTGACCGGGTTCGGGCCGGAAGCCGGGGCGCCGATCGCCGAGCACGCCAATGTTCAGGCGATTTCGTTTACCGGATCGAGCGAGGTGGGGCGCATTGTGGGCGAAACGGCAGCTCGGAGCTTCAAGCCCTGCTCGCTGGAAATGGGCGGCAAGAACGCCATCATCATTCTGGACGACGCTAACCTCGATTTGGCTCTGGAAGGCGTCCTCTGGGGCGCGTTCGGCACCACAGGCCAGCGCTGCACTGCCGCCAGCCGCGTGATCGTACAGAAAGGCGTTTATCGCCAGTTTGCTGACAGGCTGATCTACCGCGCTCAACGGCTGAAGGTTGGCAACGGCCAGGATGAAAGCGTGGAAATGGGGCCACAAATCAATGAACAGCAAGTGGCCACCACGGAGAAGTATGTCCAGATTGGCAAAAATGAAGGTGCAAAGCTGGAAGCAGGCGGCAAGGCGCTCAATACCACAGAGCATGCTTATGGATGGTTCTTTGAGCCGACGATCTTTACTGACGTGAATGAAAAGATGCGCGTGGCCCAGGAAGAAATCTTTGGACCGGTGCTCAGCCTGATTCCTGTAGATAACTTCGACAAGGCAATCGAGATTGCCAACGGTGTGACTTACGGTCTTTCTTCATCGGTGTATACGCGCGACGTTAACAAGGCTTTCCGCGCCATGCGCGATATTTACGCCGGCATCACCTATGTGAATGCGCCGACGATTGGCGCCGAGGTACATCTGCCGTTCGGTGGAACCAAAGCAACCGGCAACGGACATCGTGAAGGCGGCCTGGGGGCAATTGACTTCTATACCCAATGGAAATCATGCTACATCGATTTCTCTGACCGGCTGCAGCGCGCGCAGATTGATACAGGGGAATAGGCACTGCTGCGGCATTTTGCGCGGATTTGAACAAACCATTAGGTGTTCAAATCGTCTAAGAGATCCAGCAAGGAGGACCTTGCAATGAACACTTTGCGTTTGGTCCTGGGAATGGCATTGGCTGCTTCGACGGCAAATGCCCAGCAAACTATGGCAGAACCCGCTCGGGTTGAGCCTATACCTGACTCGTGCCCGGTTGCCCATCGTCCGGCAACGCCATTCATACCCTCCCCGCCGTTTAGAGAAGCGGCTGCACAACTGGCGCCGCCAATCTTCCTGATAGGCTCAGACAAGCTGTTTACCAGCATTAGCGACCCCATGGTCTGGGAATGGAGACCGCATTCGCCAGGGCACGAGCAGGATTTAACCGCCAAAATTTTTTGGTTCCGTGTGGGCTACGATTATCGGGCTGAACCGCAGCCGGATCTGAAAGTCACGGGCAGACGGCTCGACAGCCCCGCTCCTGCTCTCGTGACCTTCGACCATGCAACCAATGCGATTCTGGGAAACATGGGATCTATGTTGACAGGCGTCTACGTACCCAGCCCCGGGTGCTGGGAGATCACGGGCGATTACAAGGGCGATAAGTTGAGCTTTGTCGTTTGGGTTGCACACCCCAAGTCTGGCGCATGATTGGTGGCGGCTCTCCAACGGCAGTACAAGGAGATCTCCGACGATGGCGCCCAGCTTATAATGAGTCGCAGGACTCCCGCGGATTCGCTAAACACGCGAGAGCTGTTTTGTGTCCGAACAAAAACCGGATAAGAGCAACCGTTCTCTCCCCTTGACGCAGCGGCGCGCCCTGCTGATCCCGCTGGCGCTGGGCATTGTCCTGCTTTTTGGAGTTGTGTTTTCACAACAGGCCTTCAACCTGAAACAACTGCGGCCTGACTCCGCTGGACAAACTCTTGGATTGGTGGCGCTTTCAGCGCTGGTTTTTCTCCTGCTGGTGGTGCTCACCTTTGTCCTGTTCCGCAATTTGCTTAAGCTTTATGCCGAGCGCAGGCTGGGCGTGCTTGGTTCGCGCTTCCGTACACGCATGATGGTGGGTGCTCTTGTGCTGTCATTCGCGCCCGCGATTGTGATGTTTATGTTCTCTTACGGGCTGATGAACCGGTCTATCGACAAATGGTTTTCCAGCCCGGTCAACGCATTGCATCAGGGCTCAGGGCGCGTGGCCGCTTTGCTGACCGCATCGCAGGGAGAGAGTGCCCGCCACACTGCCATGGACATCGCAGAATCCCCTGAGATTCAGCATGCTTTTGAAATCGCCAATTACAGCGGCGTGCTGCATGAATTCCGCCGCCACCAGAACACGCTGCAAAACGGTTTTGCCATGGCGATTCGCGATGATACGGCCGTAGCCGGTTGGAACCTGCCCAAGCCCTGGCCGGTATTGCGCCAATCGCTTCCCGACTTGAAGAAGCTTCAGCAGTCGCCGGAGAAATGGGTTTACCAGAACGCGGAATATCTTGTGGCCACGGCACCCGCGGGCAAGTCTGGCACCATTCTGATTGGCCTGCCGCTGCCCAAGGATTTTTCTCCCACGCTGGAACAGATCAACCAGGACCAGCACGACTATGAAACTTTGGGTCACGAAGCCAAACGCATTCGCGGCTTGTACATGCTGCTGTTAACGATGCTGACGGTGCTGGTTTTGTTTGTAGCTACGTGGTCTTCACTCTTTGTGGCCAAGCTGGTCACGCGTCCGGTGGAGGCGCTGGCGCTGGCCACCCGCGAGATATCGCTGGGACATCTGGGGCATCGCGTGGAAGTTTCCGCCGCGGACGAACTGGGCGAACTGGTCTCTTCATTCAATACGATGGCTGGGGAACTGGAATCCAGCCGCACTAAGATTGACCAGTCTGCACGGGCCCTGACTCAGTCAAACACTGAGTTGGAGCAGCGCCGCCGGCATATTGAGACGATTCTGGAGAGCATTCCCACCGGCGTGCTTTCTCTCGATCCGCAAAGGCGCGTTACGCACAGCAACGTGGCCTTTGGACGGATGTTCTGGCCCAACGGAGGCGCGCCTGTGATTGGATCGACGCTGCGCGAGGTTTTTAACGACGAAACCGCTTCCGATTTGGAGCATCTCTTGCGCCGTGCCGATCGCATGTCCGTGACCGCCGCGCAATTCGAAATTCCTCTCGACAAAGACAAGCTCAATGTGAGCGTTACGGTGTCATCGGTGCAGCACGGCAAGCAGCGGCTGGGATATGTGATCGTGTTTGAGGACTATAGCGAACTGCTGAAGGCGCAGCGCGAAGCCGCATGGCGCGAGGTGGCGCGCCGCGTGGCCCATGAAATCAAGAACCCGCTTACGCCGATTGCGCTTTCCGCCGAGCGTATCCGCAGGCATCTGGAGCGCGGGCTGGTTCCAGATCAGGCATCGTTAAAAGTTATCCATGACTGCGCGGAAACAATTACTGAAGCTGTGCAGACCGTTCGCTCGCTGGTGGACGAGTTTTCTTCACTGGCGCGATTTCCTGCCGCCCAGCCTCGCCCGGCGGACATTAATGAAATTGTGGAAGGCACGCTGGCCATGTTCAACGGCAGGCTGGACGGGATACGCGTGGAAAAACAATTGGACTCCGGCCTGCCTCTGGCCATGGCCGATCCTGAGGCCATCAAACGCGCGCTGGCCAACCTGATAGACAACGCCGCTGAAGCGATGCACGATTCGCACGTACGCGAAATCCATATCACCACGTCACTGCTCGATGGCCGCGATGGACTGGAGATCATGATTGCCGACACCGGGCACGGCATCAATCGCGAGGTAAAAGAGAAATTGTTTCTGCCATATTTTTCCACCAAGAAACGCGGGACCGGGCTTGGCCTGGCCATTGTGCGGCGCATTATTGACGATCATCATGGCTCCATCCGCGTGGAAGAAAACAAGCCTGCGGGTGCAAAGTTTCTGGTAGAGCTGCCGCTGGCAACTGAGATGGCGGCAGGGGAGTCGCAGAGTGCATAGCGTCCTGGTGGTGGATGACGAGCGCGATATTCGGGAGTCGCTGCGCGGCGTCCTGGAAGATGAAGGCTACAAGGTGCTGCTGGCCGAAAGCGGCGAAGCGTGCCTGGAGCAACTGAAGAAGCGGTCCTGCGAGGTGGTGCTGTTGGATATATGGCTGCCGGGCATGGACGGCCTGGAGACGCTGGAAAAAGTCAGGCAACTGGAAGATCCGCCGGAAGTAGTGATCATCTCCGGACACGGCACCATTGAGACTGCCGTCCGCGCCACCAAGCTCGGCGCATTTGATTTCCTGGAAAAACCGCTTTCACTCGACAGGACGCTCATTGTCCTGAAGAATGCGTTGGAAGCGCATCGGCTGCGGCTGGAGAACGCTGAGTTCAAAAAACAATTCCAGGCCAAGAGCGTCATCGTGGGTGAGAGCATTCCCATCAAGGCATTGCGGCATGAGATCGCTGTGATGGCTCCCACGAACGGCCGCGTGCTGATTTATGGCGAGTCGGGGACAGGCAAAGAACTGGTGGCGCACGCCATCCACGCGCACAGCCTGCGCAAAGACAAGTTATTTGTTGAAGTAAACTGCGCCGCCATTCCGGAAGACTGGATTGAAAGCGAGCTCTTCGGCCATCGCAAAGGCGCGCTGCCCGGAGCGGCCAGCGACAAAGAAGGCAAGTTCGAAAAAGCCAATGAAGGCACGCTGTTTCTGGATGAAGTGGGCGACATGAGCCTGAAGACGCAGTCCAAGGTGCTGCGCACGCTCGACGAACAGAAATTCACGCCGGTGGGCGATGACGATCCGGTAAAGGTGGACGTGCGCGTGATTGCCGCCACGAACAAAGACCTGGACGAAGAAATTTCCCGCGGCAATTTTCGTGAAGACCTTTTCTACCGTCTGAACGTGATCCCCTTTTACGTTCCTCCGCTGCGCGAGCGTAAAGAAGATATTCCGCTGCTGTCAAAGCATTTTCTGAACGAGTTTTCCGCCGCCTATAGCCGCCGGTCGCGCGAAATCACTGACGAGGCAATCGACACGCTCAGCCGCTATTCCTGGCCGGGAAATGTCCGTGAGTTGCGGAATGTAATTGAACGGCTGGTGATCATGAACCCTACGGCGCACAAGATTGAACGCAAACACCTGCCGCCGCTGATCCATCGTGAAGGCGGACGCTCTTCTACGGCCGGATTTTCCACGCTGCATCAGGCCCGCGCCGCTTATGAGCGCGATTACATCCTGAAAAAACTGGACGAGAACCACGGCAACGTGACTCGCGCCGCCGAAGTGCTGGGACTGGAGCGTAGCCATTTGTACCGCAAGATGAAGACGCTGGGGATTGCGGTGAAGGAGTAGGGGACTTGGTGAATTGGTATTTAGTAGTTGGTGCTGGCTGAAAAAGTTGCCTGAGAGGCAAATCCGCCGCACTCGATTTGAACGTACGTGAGATACGTTGCAACCAAACACGGAGTTGTGGATCTAATGCGCGTGAGACGAATCTTTGCGTTGGCGATTCTGGTAATCGCCGTGATTTCTATTTGTATGGCGCTGCTAGCCAAAACAACAGAGCCGGGCGTCCCTCGCAGGGCAGTCGTGGTGGAATTGTTCACCTCAGAAGGCTGTTCCAGTTGTCCTCCGGCGGATGAGTTGCTGGGGCATTTGCGCCAGGACCTTTCCGCTAAAAACGTTCAGGTGATCCCGCTTGGCTTCCACGTGGATTACTGGAATTCTCTGGGATGGAAAGACCGCTTCTCCTCCGCGGAGTTCACGGAGCGCCAGGAGCAATATACGCATGCCCTGAAAACGGATGGTCCTTATACGCCTGAAATGGTGGTGGATGGTGAAGTGGAATTTGTGGGCAACGATGCCGGACAAGCGCAGCGCACCATCCGCCAGCAGGCCAGCCAACTGGAAACAGCGCAGGTTAAAGTTGCCACCGCCGGCGCAGACCAATTGACCGTTCAGGTCAAAGGCCCTGTTGCGCCATCGAGCGGCAACGCTTTGGTGATGCTGGCGATCACCGAAGACAATTTATCGACACAAGTGGGCGCAGGCGAGAACGGCGGACGCACTCTGCATCACGCGGCAGTAGTCCGCGAGCTGCGGGAGATAGGCATGCTGCACAATGGCATCATGGAAAACACAGTGCCGCTCAAGCTGGAAAAAGACTGGAAGCGGAACGACCTACGCGCGATCGTGTTTGTGCAGAACGGTCCCAGCGGTAAGATTGAAGGTGCTGCTTCAGTTGCCCTGGCGGACCAGTTGCGCTGACGTGCGGCCTAACTTATCAAGCTCGTCCTGGAATAGATGATTGTTGGGGAACTGCTGATGGAGTGCTTCCAGCTTGCGGCGCGCGTCATCAGTGTTTTTGAAGCGCACGTCCTCAAATACCACCAGAAGACGGGCAAATGGCGCAAGATAGTGGGCGTGGTCAGCGGCCAGCGTTAGTTCCTTTACGCCTTCCACTTCATCGCCCTTGAGTCCACCCAGGCGAAGCACCCAGCGCACCGGGGCCGATTTGCGTGCCACAATTACCTTGCCCATTCCCGTGGCGACGTAGGCGTCATAGGAATCCGGAGACTGGGACAGCAGCTTCTCGGCGTAGGTTGTCGCAGTCTTTATATAGGAGATGGACTTGAGGTCTTTCTTGGTGAAGATGCCAAAATCGTCACCGTGCAGTCCATTGACGAGCGAAAGCGCCAGCAGCGCGCGGGGATCGTTCTGGTTGCGGGTCAGGCGCTGTTGCGCCAGTTTTTCCGCCTGATCAAGGCTGCTGTCAAAAATTTTCTTGTTGCCGGCGTCCCATACATAGGGATCGCGGGAGTTGTAACTATCGTCAGTGGCAAACAGCTCGCTGCGGAGAATGTGCAGCCGGTCAAGTTCGCGGAAGAAGACCACCCAGGCCTGCGCTACGTAGGGCAGCGGGTCGTCCTGGGCGACGGCTTTGGCTTCGTCGGCGGCCTTGAAGGCTTCCTGAAATTTCAGGTCGTACATTGCGTGGTATGACTGCGCCAGCTTGTCTTCCACCGATGGTGACTTGGAAGCAACTTGCTGAAGTTGCGCCGATGCGCCGACCACAAGGGCCAGCAGGGCAAGGATCAAGAAGGCAGCAATTTTCAAGGGTTTTCCGGGTGCCAAAATTCTCTCCAAAGTTCCTTCAGCGTATCGGAATGCTAGCAGGTCGCATGGGCTTTGCCGATGTACGAAAGGGTATGTCCCCGCAGATGCACCTGGAAATGCACCCTTCAGGGGGCAATGTTCGGGCAGGTTGTTCAATCTGGGATGTTTCTATTGTAAATGAGAATTGCCGTTCAGTCCTGGCCGGGGCCAGGCATGGGATGGTCTAATTTGGCAATTTCCTGCAAAAAGAGCGGGTTATTGGGGAAGTGTTCACGGAGCCATTCCAGCTTTTTTCGGGCCGCTGCCGTGTTGTTGTGGCGCAGATCGTCAAAAGCCAGCAGGATGCGGGCAAAAGGCATGAGAAAACGACCGTGATCGGCGACCAGCGCCAGTTCTTTTACGCCTTGCTCCTGATCGCCTTTGAGACCGCCCAGGCGCAGCATCCAGCGTACCGGAGCGGCCTTGCCGCCGATAATGTATTTGCCCATGCCGGTGGCGAGGTAGGCGTCGTAATAGTCAGGGGAGCGTGCCAGCAGGCGCTCCGCGTAGCCATTTGCCGACTTGGTGTAAGAGAGCGCGCTGAATTTTTTCTTGGCGATCAGGGCGGCATCATCGGCGCGGAGCCCGCTCACCAGCGTAAGAGCGAACAGTGCTCTGGGATCGTCTTTGCGTTGCTTCAGCCGATCCTGCGCCAGCTTTTCCGCGCCAGTCAAGGCAACGTCAAAGTCCTTGCGTCTTTGCGGGTCCCAGGTAAATGGCGGCCCGTCAATGAATTTGTCATCGGCGGCAAAAAGCTCGCTGCGCAGGATGTGCATGTGGTCGAATTCACGAAAAAGAACAGCGCAGGCCTGCGCAATCCATGGAACGGGATCGTCATTAGCCATGCGTTTTGCGGATTCAGCCAGGCGGAGAGCTTCATCGAATCGCAGGTTGTACATGGCGTTGTAACTTTGATCGAGCAGCGCATCAAGATTTTGCGTCTGCGCCGTGATGATGGGTTGAGCTGCGTTTTGGGCAACGGCGCTGGCCTGCCAGAAGGTTACGACGATCGCGATTATCGCCAATGTATTCCTGGCTTGGCTAGCGATTGACAATAGAACCTCTCCGTGCGGCAATGCCGCAGCATAACAGGTTGGATGCATTTTCCGGCAGGCAATAAGCTATTAGAAACAATTTGCTTTCAGTTAGATAGAACACAAAGGGTTAAGAATTGTTTTTGTCGCCATGAAGTTCGGCGTGGTGCTTTTTAAGAATATTCTTTCGTTGCTCCACTGGGCTTTTGAAAGGACGTCGGAAGCCGAGCGCTTCACCAGAGGAGCGGCTTTTACACTTGAGTTGCAATTGCCAGTATCTTATTCATCACAAAAAGGTTAGTTCCGATCTGTTCCCCGGCATCTGCTCACGATTTTTCACCAGCAGCTTTCGATCTTACCCCACTCAGCTCTGGATTCGCGGGACAATAGTTCTTGGAGGAAACAATGGCCAATATTACTCAGCCCAACCGCACTGATAAAGGAAACGAGAGTTACTCATTCCGTTGCTCCGATGCAGGCTTTACCGGATGTTCATGGGAAGCGAAAGGTTCCAGTCCGGACGAAGTGTTGCGCAAAGCAGAACAGCATGGCCGCGAGCAGCACAATCTGACGTCAATTGACGACGAAACGCGCGACAAAGTACGCAGCAAGATTCGGCACGCCGCCTGATCTGGCTATCGGCATAAATACCGCTCTAAGTCTCATGTCCCTCGCAATCCTTCTCGTCCCGGCGGGCCTCGTCAGCCCGCCTTTTTTCTTTTTGAGGACCAAGCGGTGAGGCCCTTTGCGCGCCGAGCTGCCTGACACGAGAGTAGGAAGATCCCAACCGACGCAACTCCCCCAAGCGGTTTGAAGTATAGCGACATTTTTCTCTCGAACCAAGCGGAGAGGCCGACTTGCGCGCCGAGCCGCCTGTCACGAGCGCATGAAGGTCCCAATCGAGGCAACTCTCTCAAGCGGTTTGGAGCGTAGCGACATAAACCTAAGCTACAATCAATGGTTCGTTTCTGACGCATGCTGCGCTACTTTACTGCCGGAGAATCGCACGGAGAGAGCCTTATGGCTTTTCTTTCCGGCGTTCCCGCAGGTCTGAGCGTGGACCAGGCCTTCCTTGACCGTGAGCTTTGGCGGCGACAGCAGGGCTTTGGCCGCGGCGGCCGCATGAAGATTGAAACGGACAAGGCGCATATCATCTCCGGCGTGCGCCACGGCAAGACCATTGGTTCGCCGATTTCTATCGTGTTGGAGAATAAGGACTGGAAAAACTGGGAAGAATCGTTGCCGGTCGAGCCTGGCGATCCTGAAAAGCACAAGCGCGTGGCGTCTCCGCGCCCCGGACACGCCGATCTTGCCGGCGCGCTGAAATATAACTTCCCTGAAGCCCGCTACATTTTGGAGCGCGCTTCCGCCCGTGAATCTGCTGCACGCGTTGCGGTTGGCGCCATCGCGAAGCTTTTTCTGCGTGAACTTGGCATTGAAGTGCTCAGTCACGTAATCGCCGTCGGCAAAGCCACGCTTACGAATGCAGAAGTGCCGTGGGAAAAACTTCAGGAGCTGCACGGCAGGCAGGAAGTTCTTCTCAATTGCGCCGATGCCGATTCCGAGCAGCGCATGAAAGCTGAAGTGGACCACGCGCTGCGCACCGGAGATTCCATTGGCGGCGTCTTTGAGGTCGTTGCGCACAACGTCCCTCCCGGTCTTGGCACTTTTGCCCAATGGGATGAGCGTCTGGACGGCATGCTGGCGCAAGCTGTCATGTCTCTGCAGGCCGTAAAGGGCGTCGAGATCGGTACGGGCGTTGAGTCGGCGCTTTCATTTGGCTCTGCCGTGCATGATGAGATCGGCTATAGCAAGAGCGGCGAAACAAAATTCACCGGCTTTACCCGCGCATCCAATCACGCGGGCGGAATTGAAGGCGGCATTTCGAACGGGCAGGACATTCTGGTGCGCGGCTACCTAAAGCCGATTTCCACTTTGCGGCGACCTCTGGGCTCAGTGGATTTTGCCACGCGCGAGCCGGTCAAGGCCGCCTATGAGCGTTCCGATGTTTGCGTGGTGCCGGCGGCCGGCGTTGCCGCTGAATCCATGGTTGCGCTTACGCTGGCGCGCTGCGTGCTGGAAAAATTTGGCGGCGATTCCATTACTGAAACACGCCGGAATTTTGCCGGTTATCAACAACAATTGCGGGAGTTCTAGCAGAACGAATGATTTATCCAATCGTACTCTATGGTGATCCGGTGCTGGAGCGGCCGGCCGAACCGGTCACCGAATTTAATGCAGAGCTGAAGAAGCTAGTCGATGACATGTTTGAGTCCATGTACGCAGCCCACGGTGTGGGGCTGGCAGCGCCGCAAATTGGCATTGGCAAGCGGATCGCCGTTATCGACACCACGTTTAAAGAAGACCCCAACGCCAAACTCGTTCTGGTGAATCCGGAGATCATTCGCCGTGAAGGCAAGCAGAACGGGCAGGAAGGCTGCTTGAGCCTGCCCGACTTTCGCGAAAACGTGGCGCGCGCCAATATCGTCACTGTGCGTGCTCAGGATGTGGAAGGGAACTGGTTTGAAAAAACCGGCGACGACCTGCTGGCACGCGCCTTTTCGCATGAGATTGATCACCTCAACGGCAGGCTCTTTATCAGCCATGTGAGCGCGCTCAAGCGTGACCTGATCAAGCGCAAGATCAAGAAGCTGGTGCGCGCCGGCGAGTGGGCATGAGACTGGTTTTCTGCGGTACGCCGATGTTCGCCGTACCGTCATTGGAGCGGCTGCACGCTGCCGGTTTCGAAATTCAACTTGTGGTGACCCAGCCTGACCGGCCGCAGGGCAGAGGCATGACATTGACTGCGCCGCCGGTAAAACAATCGGCATTGAAGCTTGGCCTTGCGGTGATCCAGCCGGAAAAAATCAAAAAGAATGAGGAGTTTCAAGCGCAGCTGATAGCGTTGCATCCGGACGCAATCATCGTCGTCGGCTACGGCAGAATTATTCCACCTTGGATGTTGCAATTGCCGCGATACGGCAACATCAATGTGCATGCGTCTTTGCTGCCGAAATATCGCGGAGCTGCGCCGGTGCAATGGGCCATCGCGCAGGGTGAAACAGTTTCCGGCGTTAGCACCATGCTGCTGAATGAGGGACTGGATACCGGCGACATTCTGCTGCAAAAAGAGATGTCCATTCGTCCGGAAGATACGGCCGTGACTTATGCGCCGCGACTGGCCGAGATGGGTGCTGACCTGATCATTGAAACGCTGCGAGGACTTGAGGACAAAACTGTCAGGCCGGTCCCGCAGGACCACGCAAAGGCCACGCTCGCTCCGATTCTCAAAAAAGAAGATGGGCTTTGCGATTTCACTCGCACCGCCACGGAGATCCATAATCGGCTGCGAGGCTTTCAGCCCTGGCCCGGAGCGTACACGCAGTTTCGCGGCAAAGTTTTGAAATTGATTGACGCCAGGCCAGAAGATACGCCGTCCAATCTTTCGCCGGGCGAATTGCGCGTGGGCGATGAGAAGCTCTACGTCGGCTGCGGCCAGCGTTCTGTGCTGCAACTTTTGCAAGTCCAGTTGGAGGGAAAAAAAGTTATGGCAGCCCGTGAGTTCATCAACGGCTATCATCCTGCCGCAGGCGAGCGGCTGGCCTTAGCTAAGGAAGATTGAACGTGGCAGTCTCTCCAGCGCGCGCCGCCGCTTTCAACATATTGTTGCGCGTGGAGCGCGAGTCGGCGTATGCGGTGGAACTGCTGCATTCTTCACTTCTTGCCGAACTCTCTCCCATCGATCGCAATCTCGCCACGGAAATCGTTATGGGAGTGCTGCGCTGGCGCTCCGCACTCGACCACGTGATCGCGCGCTTCAGTTTTACTCCAATGAGGAAGCTGGATTTAGAAGTATTGACCGCCCTGCGCATGGGCGTCTACCAGAAGCAATTCCTCAACAAAGTTCCCGCGCATGCCGCGGTGAATGAAACCGTGGAACTCGTCAAGCAGGCAAAAAAGGTTTCCGCCGCCGGGCTGGTTAACGCCGTCATGCGTAAGGTCGGTCGAGCTGGCAGTCAATTGCCGACGTCTGTTTCCAAGGATTCAAGCTACTTATCCGTATCGTATGCTCACCCTCGCTGGTTGGTGGAGCGATGGGTGGCATTCTTCAGCCATGATATTGCGCAAAAAGTCTGCGAATACGATAAGCGTATTCCTGCTACGGTCCTCCGCCTCAACGACCCTGAAGATGAAACGGTCTTAACCTCGCAAGGCATTCAACTCGCTCCCGCCGCGCTGATGGCAACAGCGCGCATCGTGACCTCTGGCGATGTCAGCGCGACACAACTATTCCATGACGAAAAAATCGCCATTCAGGATGAAGGTTCGCAACTTGTGGTGGCACTGGTCGGGAACGGTCGTCGCATACTCGATTGCTGTGCTGCTCCCGGCGGCAAAACCGCCGCAATGGCCACGAGGCTGCCCGAAGCAGAGATCGTTGCTACCGAGCTGCACCCACATCGCGCTACGCTCTTGCGAAGGCTCGTGCCGCAGCAAAACGTAGAAGTCGTCGCGGCGGATGCACTCGCTCTGCCTTACGGCGCAGATTTTGACCGCGTGCTGGCCGATGTCCCCTGCTCCGGCACAGGAACGTTGGTGCGCAATCCGGAAATCAAATGGAAGCTTAAGCCGGAAGATCTTCTCGATCTGCAATCGCGCCAAGTCGCAATTCTGAAGGCGGCCATGCGTCACGTTTCGCCCGGCGGAAGACTGGTCTACTCCACATGCTCGCTCGAACCGGAAGAGAATGAACAGGTGATCGCCGCATGCCTTCCTAATTCCGGTTTCAAAATCATTCCGGTTCAAAATGAGTTACACCGTCTGCAGAATTCGGGGGAACTGGTCTGGAAGAATATCGATCAGCTGATCAGCGGCGACTTTTTGCGGACAATTCCCGGGGTTCATCCTTGTGATGGGTTCTTCGCGGCTGTTCTCGAAAAGAATTAACCACAAAGGACACGAAGGAACACTAAGAGGTCGATTATTGATTTTTTGCTGACTCACTGCTTGGCTTGTTCTTGCATTGCGTGTACAGCTCAAATGTCTCAGCCTGATATTTCGTAAGTAGCGAGGGGTGCATGACTGGCTTCCCTTGGTGTTCCTTCGTGTCCTTTGTGGTTAGAGCCCTTCAGTTCCGCACATCAAAGCTGATCGTTGCTCCTGCCGCCACACGCTGACCTGCTGCGGGCGATTGCCGCAGGATAATACCCGGCTTATCCGTAGCATTAGCATTGCTGTCATCACTACCGCTGACAAGATGCACCTTGCCCAACGTAAAGCCGCCTTTGATCAACGCAATGTTTGCATCTGCCAAAGGCTTTCCCACAAAGCTGGGCATCACATAACGCTGGCCATTATCGGTCGCAGCAATCAGCAAGCTCACTTTTGGTGAAGTCACATCGGCTGCCTCGGGCGATGGTGATTGCGCCAGCACAGTGTCCGGCGCCGCACCGGCAAGGTGTATGGCCGCGACTGTTCCAATTTCCAGTCCACGGCGGCTCACGTTGATTCCTGCAGCATGCTGGCTTTGCCCAACCAGGTTTGGCACAGCAGCATGTTGTGTTCCCAGGCTGGCAGCTACGCGAATCTTCCAGCCGCGGCGCACTGTTGCACCCGGAGCCGGCGATTGCGAAATGATGCGGCCTGTGGGAACTGAAGGGCTGTAGAAGCGGCTTTCCACAGAGAGGACCAGGCCATCAGAATTCGCGACGCGCTCTGCTTCAGCGGGAGTGAGCCCTGCGAGTCTGGGCACATGGACTTCGCGGCCCTGAATGGCAAAGCGCATGGCCAGCAGCGCCGACGAGAGAAACACCAGCAACAGCACCAGACCCAGGAAAAAATATTTGATTACTTTGCGCAGCAATTAGTGGGCCTCCGCGTCTCCGGATTGGCGAGGCGGCGTGATGGCAGCGCGCTTGATTGCCGCGGTTTTCTTCCTGTCGTTGCCCATGGTAGGAAAGGTTTCGTTTTTCCGCACCGGATCGGAAACCACCGTGCGCATGAAATCCATCCAGATGGGCAAAGCTGCGTGGCCGCCGGTTTCGCTTTCGCCCAGATTCTTTTTTTCGTCGAAACCCACCCACACGCCGCATGTCAGGCTGGGCGTGAAGCCCACAAACCATGCGTCAGTGTAGTCATTAGTGGTGCCGGTTTTGCCCGCCACGGGATGGTTCAATTTTTTCGCGCTGCTTGCGGTGCCGTGCTTCACCACTTCTTCAAGGAGTGACACCATCGTCCGCGCGGTGCGCTGGCTGATCACGTCTTTGGCATCTGGAAAATCCTGTTCCAGCACGTGGCCTTCATAATCGGTTACTTTGCGTATGTAGCGCGGCTCAATGCGCAGCCCGTCATTGGGAAAGACGGTGTACGCGGACGTTTGTTCGAAAAGCGTAACATCAGCGGCGCCAAGCGCCACAGGCAGAAACGGCAGGATTGGCGATGTAATCCCAAAGCGGCGCGCATAGTCGGCCACGGTGGGCATACCGACGCGCTGCGCTAATTTCACTGCCGGTATATTGCGCGACTCGGCTATCGCGTGGCGAAGGGTAATATTGCCTTCAAACTTGCGATCGAAGTTGCGCGGAGAGTAGGGAACGCCGGCGCTGTTGAACGTTGTAGGCGCGTCCAGGATCAAGTCGTCCGGCTCCGCACCCTGATCGATGGCTGCGGTGTAGACGAAAGGCTTAAAGGACGAACCGGACTGACGCGAAGCCTGCGTCGCACGGTTGAATTTTGATTCGTCGTAATCGCGCCCGCCGACCATAGCTTTTATATCGCCGGTAGTGTTTTCAATCGCCAGCAAGGCTCCCTGTGCGCCGGAATCCTGCTCCAGAGAAACCCTGGCCGAGCCATCCGGGCCCAAAGCCAGGACCTTCACGTAAACAATATCGCCTACTGCAAGTATGTTCCTGGGCAGCTTGTGGCTGGTCCATGCGATCTCCGCCGGTCCCAGTGAAGCGCTGAAGCGGCCCAGCTTGATCTTGCAGAATTGCAGCCCGATATCGACCACGAGAGCGTGAACGTAATCGCCAGCGGCGAGCGGTTTTTGCCAGTCCGCGTCCTGATACTTGCTGATA
>DASXKZ010000113.1:0-5892 GCA_036496525.1 Candidatus Angelobacter sp. | reverse complement strand
ACCGAAGGCATGGCCGGCGAAGCGACTTTTGAAGACGCCATCAAACGCGCTTTGGCACAGGGCAATTGATACAAGGAGTGGAATGAAACTTTATCGGCTAATTTTGTTTGTTGCGTGTATGAGCATGTTGAGTGGTGCACTTGTTACTACGCAGGAAATTTCATCGCAGGAGCCTAGCGCTCCAAAGCCGCGCGTATTTGTTGACTTTGTTGCCGCCAACAACATCGTTGTCACGCCCGGACACTCCGCGCCGGTTCAGTTCACCTTTCATGTCCAGAATCCTTACCACATCAACTCCAGCAAGCCGCTCACGGAAGAATTAATTCCCACGCAACTGCATTTTTCTCTTCCCCCTGAAGTGGCGTTCGGCAAATTGCAGTATCCGGCTGGAAAGATGATGAGCTTTCCTTTTGATCCCAGCACCAAGCTCAGCGTTTACTCCGGTGACTTTGCCATTAAAGGAGTGGTCTTAGCGCCCGGACAGGCGTCATCGGGGACCTATACCATTCATGGCGAGCTGAAATATCAAGCTTGCGACAACAACGCTTGCTATCCGCCCAAGAAGCTGCCGTTTACTTTTAATGTGAAGGTCGGCAGCGCCAGCAAAGGCGTTCCCAAAGCGCGAGCCACAAAGACCAGTCCACATATTCATAATTAGCAGATAGCAATTGGAGCGCAACTAGCAATTAGCAACTGGCAATTAACTCGAGCATCGTTGCGCGAGCTGAGTGGATCAAACCGGCAGATGGCGCTGCTTTCGTCGTCTAGAAAGCGTCGTCACCAAAGCCAAAAAGCATTGCACATTAGAAGCAGGCTTTCATGGCAAACACCTTTCCTCCAATCCGCGATCATCCGCGTCGATCCGCTGTTAGGTTTTGTAGTTGATTTTGTTTGGTTAAATTAAGCGGGCGTAGCCGCTGAATTACCATGATCCACCAGATGGAACCGCGCATGGGCCATGTTCAGGCATGATGCGCAAGAGGCATTTACAGCATGACAGAAGCGTTGCGCAATGAAGGAAAGATATGGAAAGGACTGTTGCTCTGCGGGGGAATAAACTATGTCCTGGCCTTTACCGGGTGCTCTGTTGCATGGAGCGAAGGCCAACGTTCCGGAGGCTCGGATGCGTTGGTCAACGCCGCATTCGGGGTGACGTTCAGCATCGGCCTGCTTCAACTTCTCTACGTCATTCCTATCTGCCGGGCTCTAAAAAAAAATGGAAAAGCCCGCACCCTGAAAGGTGTAACAATCGCCGCCTGGACTACGGCTCTCCTGAATGCCGCATGGTTTGTGCTCAAGGCTGCGCAACATGTCCGATAACTCAAGGGCTAAAGCAATTTTAGGGTGACTATAGACCGCATTGCACATCAGCCCTCGGCTGTGGACAATCTTAGAGCCTTCATGATGCGATCTTGGAATTTCCTAGATCCTGACACTCCGGATTTCCTGGAATTCCGGCAATCGCCGCAGCTCTTCCAGAACATCTTCAAGCGCTGGGGAATCGACCTCCACAACTGCGATAGCTTCCGCGCCGCTGCGCCCCAGGGCAAAGTTGCCGATATTGATGTTGTGCTGGCCCAGCAGTGTTCCGATTTTTCCCACCACGCCCGGCACATCGCGATTGCGTATATAAAGCAAATTTTCCCCGAACGGCACTTCAATATCGATTTCATCCACGCCCAGCAGCCGCAATGAATTTCCGCGCAACACACTGCCGCGCACCTGCCGTTCATCCTGCGTAGTTTTTAGCATCACGCCAATCACTCCGGCCGCGCTACCGCTGACCGCTTCAAGCTTTTTGTCTTCATGCACCTGTATTCCGCGTTCGTGCGCAATGGCCGCCGCGTTCACAACATTGGCTCGTTCCGCTCCACGATGGTTCAGCACGCCTTGAATCGCCGCATTGCGGATCAGTTCTGTGTTCCACTCGGCAATCCGTCCGGTATAGCGGATGGAAATTTCCTGAATCGATCCAGCCGCGGGAACGATGTGCGCCAGAAACGCGCCCAGCTTTTCCGCCAGCGCGATATACGGCTGCATCTGCGTGTACTGCTGATGATCGATGGACGGCATGTTCACCGCGTTCTGGATCACGCCGCGCTTCAGGTATTCGCGCACCTGGCTGGCAATCTGCACGCCTACTGCGTCCTGCGCTTCATTCGTCGATCCCGCAATATGCGGCGTGGCAATCACATTTTCCAGTGCCAGCAGCGGTGAATTCTTCGGCGGCTCTTCCGTAAAAACATCCAGCGCGATACCCCCGATTTGCTTGCTCACCAGCGCCGCCGCCACTGCTGCTTCATCCAGCAGCTCGCCACGTGCGCAATTGATGATCCGCACGCCCTTCTTCATTTTCGCCAGCGACTTTTCATTGATCATGCCGCCGGTTTGCGGCGTAAGCCCCACGTGCAGAGTCAGGTAGTCAGCTTCCGCATAGACTCGGTCCAGTTCTGCCAGTTGAATCCCCTGTTCATGCGCCACAGAGGCCGAAACAAACGGATCATGCGCTATCACTTTCATATCGAAAGCTCGTGCGCGTGCTGCAACTGCCATCCCAATGCGCCCCAGTCCCACAATGCCCAGAGTCTTGCCGCGCAGCTCTGTGCCTTGCAGTGACTTCTTTTCCCATTTGTGTGCGCGTGTGGTGGAATCCGCGCGGCAGAGATGCCGCGCCATCGCCAGCATTAGCCCGATGGTATGTTCTGCCACTGCTATAGCGTTTGCGCCCGGCGTGTTCATCACGGCGATTCCGGCCTTGGTCGCGGCTTCCAGGTCAATGTTGTCCACGCCCACGCCGGCGCGTCCGATCACTCGCAATTTCTGCGCGCTCCGCAGCACCTGAGCATTCACGTCCACGGCTGACCGCACAATCAGCGCGTCAGCATCTTTCAGCGCGGCATCCAGACCGTTGGCGAGCTGGTCATGCGTTATTACGGTCCAGTCCGCTTCGTCTTTCAACAGTTGGACCGCGTTTGCCGCAACTTTTTCTGCAATCACAACTTTCATGAATACCCCAGACCTCTCTCAAAAACGTCATCCCGAAGGCCGTAGACGAGCGCGCGCATTCTTCAGCGCGCGAGTAGGCCTGAGGGACCTTGTGTTTCCAGAATCAAAATGCAGAGAAGCATACGTCTCGAGCCTCGTGTCTTTACCCGCAACGAGCAGACCATTCGATTTCTACCTCGTTGCCATCGCAGGCTGTGTAGCTTCCGCATACACTTGCTGGGCCGCTTTTAGTCCTGCGCCTAGTTCGATCGGCCTCCCCATCTCTACCAGCACCTGTTCCAACGCTCCAATCGCCGCAATGGTATCCAGATAATCGTAATAACCAAGATGCGCAATGCGGAAAAGCTGGCCCTTCATCTCACCTTGTCCGTTGGCCACAATCGCGCCGAAATGATTCCGGAATGCCTTAACGATATCGCTTGAATCCACTCCATCCGGTGACGCGATAGCCGTAAGCGCCGCGCCGGGGGAACTGGCGGAGAAAAGTTTCAGTCCCAGAGCTTTGGCCGCAGCGCGCGTCATGGCCGCCGCGGTTTCTGCGTTATCGATCAGAAGTTTTCGCCCGGCAGCCAGGTCGCCGCCGCCTTGTTCGCGTATGTAATCCAGCGCTGCTGCCAGTGCCGCCACCAGCGCGGTGGAAGGCGTATAAGAAGATTCGCCTTTTGCTCCATTCTTTCTCTCTTTGCGCAGGTCAAAGTAGTAGCGCGGATTCTTTGTCGTCTCCATGCGCTGCCACGCGCGATCGCTCACAGAGCAGTAAGCCAGCCCCGGCGGGACCATCACGGCTTTTTGTGATCCGCCAATCAGCACATCAATGCCCCAGTCATCAGCGTCAAAATGCGTGGTGCCCAGACCCGTAATGGCGTCAGCCACCAGCAGCGTGTCCGTGCCTTTCACCAGCCGCGCCATTCCTTCAACATCGTGCCGCACGCCGGTGGAACTTTCCGTGGCCTGCACGAAAAGAACTTTATGCTCTGGCTTCAACGCTTCTCGCACCTGCTGCGGCGTTACTGTCTGCCCGTAAGGCGCGCGGACCGTTTCAAATTGGCAGCCGTAAGCCTTGGCCAGTCCTTCCCAGCGCTCGCCAAATTTTCCTGCCGAAACGATTAGGACCTTATCTCCGGGCGAAGTCAGGTTTGCCATTGCGCCTTCCATGGCGCCTGTGCCGGAGGCGGTAAACATCACCACGTCATTCTTTGTGCCCACGAACGTCTTCAAATCCGCTAGCACGCGCGTGTAGAGAGCGCGGAACTCCGCTGTGCGGTGGTGCATGGTGGCAGCGGCCATGGCGAGTTGTGCTGAAGGTAAAAGCTGTGTTGGACCTGGAGTAAAAAGGCGGCCTTTACGAATCATATTTTTAACTGTCCTGTTCCTGAATTCTTTTATTGCGTAGCCAGGTCGATTTTGTTGAAGTCTGCGGGACGGGCTGAGAGGGTTTGCGAGCCGTGTCTCAACAACACCACGCTTGCGGTTGGATCGTTCGCGTTTTGTACAACCAGTAAACCATCGCCATCAGAAGGTAACGGAGGACCTGACGACATCCATTGTATCTTTGTCATCGCGCTTTTGGGTATCCGCGCCAGGAATTCCAATTTGGGAAAAATCGCGTCGTAAGCCACTTCTCCCTTTGCCAGCATGCTCACTCTTTTGCGTCCGCTCGAATCGATCAAAAGATAGGCTGAGTCAATTGCGCTGCCGCGTCCGCTAAAGTCGGCGATGATATGTCCTCTAGGCTCCAGACGGCGTTGCTGCAAATAGCGCTGTACGGCGGCGGGGAAATTTTCTCTGCTTGCTGTATGCCATCCCTGCAATTGCTGCATTCGCGTCGCGTCATCGGGCGCAACTCCTGTAGGCGCTGCCACAGGGCCTGCATTCGCGCTTGCACCAGACATCCGGCTGTAAGGCTGGGTGAAAAGCAACGCCACCAGGCAAACCAGCCCTCCTGCCAACGCTATACGCACCGGCCATCTACTGCCGCGTCGCGGCAGCGGCTCAACTTTCACGAGATCTGCGCCCGGCATTTCATGGATCGCCTTGGCCAGCGTCAGCATGGATTGCAGATGATCAAAAACATGGTTGGCCGTGAACGGCGGAATGGTGAGTTCGCTTAGCTCAATCACTCGATCTCTTACCGTAAGCCCGGTCTGTGTGGAACAGCAAAGCTGCTCCAGACCTCTCATCACCTCGGCTCCCGCGGTGAGCATCTTGAATTCCATGGGATGATCGGTGCGGACGTTGAATCTTCTGTCCAAGGGCGCGCTGCCTGTGCGCATCAGCACGCGTCCTTCGTTTGTGGTCGCAAAGTTTTTCGGCAGCAGAAAAAAGCTGATTGCCGCAGGCACGCGCATCTGTATATCGAGCCCCGGCGTATCCACCCGGTGGGAGAATCGGATAATTGTGGGATTGCCGCCGTAGTACCCCTCTAGCACTACATCGCTGCGATCACGCAATGGCTGCGCCTTCAGCAACGCCGCAATTTGAAGAACGTCGGGCGCAATGGCTTTGTAGCCCAGAAACACCGCGAAATGCCGCACCCAATAAACTACGATCCCAATAATGCCAACAACGATAGTGATATTCAGGATCAGGGCCAGCGGCTGCATCATTTCTCCGGAGGAATAGGCCCGATGATACTTCGGCGGTACTCATGGAATCAATGGAGCGGGCATTTTCTCCTGCTCACAGCCCAATCGATGGCAGAAAGAGGTACTTCAATGGGTATCTCATGCTTTCGTAATGTGTGGGCCTCGAATGAGCGGCGATAAAGTGCGCTAAACTTCGTTTCGCATGCAATGTTCGAACTGTCATTTTGATAGACCTGTACTCTCAGACCCATGTCCAAATTGTGGTTTTGTTGTAATGGCGGAACCTCGGCCCTCTTTAGGG
>DASXKZ010000112.1:0-20703 GCA_036496525.1 Candidatus Angelobacter sp. | reverse complement strand
CGCCTCAACGCCCTTATGCATTGCCGCAATAAATGCCGGCTCTTCTTTCAGCAGCGCACCTGTTGCGGTGGCAAATTCGCTTTCCACGTTCAGCCAGCCTTCGGCGGCAAGCTGCTTTGCCAGTTCCAGCATTTTTTCCCGTGAGAAATTTACGTACTGGCAATCATACGGATGCGCCACGCTTGCCGGCGCTCCCTTACCTGCCTTGGCGCTCAGCCAGAAGATGCGGCGTTTCAACATCTCTTTCACGTCCTGCTCTTGCTGCCGCGGAAACTCTATTTTCTTTTCTCTAAAGCTGTAGAACCGGCTGGTCACGTGCACTGGCTGCAGCTTGCCGGACTTCACAAACGCCAGCTGCCCGTTGTCGATGGTCTTGCGGATCGAGTTCACCACAAGGCTTTCCGCGTTTTCCGGCTCCAGCGAGCCCAGCGCATCTTTCATCGTCTGCGTCATCCCGACGGCCACTTCAACGTGCAAACCATCCTCGTTGCCCAGCAGCTCAGCGCGGCCATGCAGCACATGCCAGTCAGCGCCAGAGGTAGAAGGATGAAAAGGCCATTTCAATTCGGATACGTGGATCGGCACGCCCGACAAAGTCACAAAATGTAAAGGACGGTTTCCCATGAATCAAACTCGCATCAAGAAGTTGCTGAACCATTAAATTCTAAATGAAGCGCCTCGCGAATCGACCGCTGAAATGCCGCTGTAGGCTCTGCTGCGCAGGACCGCAAACTTTTTCCAGGCCCCCATTGCACGACCCATAAAATGCGAAAGCGAGGAGCTTTGAATTTCTCCCCGCTTTGCGCAAACTTCGCATCAAGCCCGAGCAACTCTACGCCGACTTCATCATAAAGAACGTATCCACGTCAGCGTCCACCGTGGGCAGGTTCGCGGCTTCGTCTTTCAGGTTCTGGAACAGGATGGTGCTCAGATAGCGCTCGCCAAAGTCCGGCACCACCACCACAATCAGCTTGCCGGCATTCTCTTCACGTTGCGCCAGCTTTACTGCTTGCGCCACTGCTGCTCCGCCGGAAATACCGATAAAAATACCTTCTTCCTTCGCCATCCTGCGCGCCGTCTCCAGCGACTCATCCAGCGTCGCCGTCATTACCTCGTCGATCAGGGTAGTCTTCAGCACGTCCGGCACAAATCCGCCGCCAATGCCCTGGATTTTATGCGGGCCCGGCTTGCCGCCGGAAAGCACCGGCGAATCCACCGGTTCCACGGCAACAATCTTAAAGTCAGGCTTCTTGGGCTTGATGTATTCGCCCACGCCGGTCAGCGTGCCGCCCGTGCCAACGCCGGAAACAAAGATGTCGACCTTGCCGTCCGTGTCATTCCAAACTTCCGGTCCGGTTGTCTCGCGATGGATCTTCGGGTTCGCCGGATTGGCAAACTGCTGCAGTATCACCCCATTCGGCGTCTGCTTCAGCAACTCATTGGCTTTGGCAATCGCGCCCTTCATGCCCTTCGCCCCGGGCGTCAGGATAATTTCTGCTCCCAGCGCCAGCAGCACCACACGGCGCTCCTGGCTCATGGTGTCCGGCATGATCAGGATCAACCGGTAGCCCTTGGCCGCAGCGGCAAACGCCAGGCCAATGCCGGTATTCCCGCTCGTCGGCTCAATCAGCACGGTTTTGCCCGGCTGTATGCGCCCGGACTTCTCGGCTTCATCAATCATGCTCACGCCAATGCGGTCTTTCACGCTGTGGCAAGGGTTGAAGCCTTCCAGTTTCACCGCCACTGTTGCCTTGGCGCCCTGGGTAAGTTTGTTGAGTTGGACCAGCGGTGTCCGCCCGATGGTCTGCGTAATATTCTTATAAATGTTCATCTCTCCACCTTTCATTGCTGTACTGAAGTACGAAATTCAGGCGTCCCGCGAGAGATGTATTAGATTAAACAAAACGGCCCAAGGAAGCAAAATTTTGGGACTGTCGGAATTCAGCTATTCGTCACGGTGTTCTTAGTCCATCAGTAAATCGTGCAGCTTCAGCTTTTGCTCTATTCCGGATCAGTGTCATCAGCGTTGATCTGCGGTAAGGTTTTTGCCTCCAAACCACTTCCCAAACTCCGCCCGAATGAACGGCTTGATTCCCTCTCGCCCCGCCAGTCGCCAGAAGAGTTTGTTGCTTTCACTCTCGATGCGAATGCTGATATCGAAAAACGGGCAGCACGCATGTTCCAGCGGAGTGATCTCAGTCAGAGCTTTGTAAGTATCCAGGCTCCACGGAAATTCAAAACCATAACCGTCAAGCAGTTCGTGGATTACAGTGAGAGAAGACTGCAACAATACCGTCAACTCATAATGACACGTCCGCTGCTCGCTGCTGAGCGCTGTCATGTCACAAGCAAATGGAGTCGGGCTGCTCATTTTTGAAAAGACAGGCAAGCGAACTACTTCGCCTGCAACCACGTCTGGGCCACAACCTCGGGACTCAGTTCGCGCAGCAGCCCGTTGATCTGGTCAATCACCGCCTCCGGCTGCGTGGATTTTATATTGAACTTGAGTACGCCTCCCGGCGAAAACTGCGCGCCCCGGGATTGCGCCACGAATCGCGCCAGCCGCTCCGGCTCAATCGACGCCTGTTCAGTGAATTTGATCGTCACTGAATCGCGCTTGCGGTCAATAGCCAGCACTCCCACGCGTTCGCAGAGCAGCTTCAAAGCCGACGCCGCCAGCAGATAGCGCACTGGCGCTGGCGGTTCGCCATAGCGGTCTTGCAATTCCTTCCGGACGTCATCCAGCGCGGCTTCGCTCTCCACGCCTGCCGCGCGTTTATACATGCGCAGGCGCTGGTTCTCTTCGGCGATGTATGTCGGCGGAATCCGCAGATCGATGCCCAGATTCAGCTGCGTGCTGACCTTGTCGGAAAGCTCTTCGCCCTTCAGCTCGCGTATGGCTCGGTCCAGCATGCCGGTGTACATCTCAAAGCCCACGGCATCAATGTTGCCGCTCTGCTCGCCGCCCAGCAGATTGCCCGCGCCGCGCAACTCAAGATCAAGCGCCGCAATCTTAAATCCTGCGCCCAGGTCAGAAAATTCCTTCAGCGCTGCCAGCCTGCGCCGCGCCACCGGCGTAAGCTCCTGCTCCGCCGGCACCAGCAAATACGCATAAGCACGCCGATTCGAACGTCCCACGCGTCCGCGCAGCTGATAAAGCTCGGAGAGGCCATGCCGGTCCGCACGATTGATGATGATGGCGTTGCACAGCGGAATATCGAGTCCGTTTTCAATAATCGTGGTTGCCACCAGAATGTCCGCTTCATGCCGCACAAACGCAAACATCACTTTTTCCAGCTCGCCTTCGGACATCTGTCCGTGGCCCACAATCACCCTTGCCTTTGGCAGCATCTCCTGCAGCTTCGCCGCGATCTCGTAAATGGTTTCCACGCGATTATGAACAAAATATGCCTGTCCGCCGCGTTCCAGCTCATGCTCCAGCGCTGACTTCACCAGCTTTTCATCGTATGCCGCCACCACTGTCTGGATGGCCATGCGATCTTTCGGCGGCGTTTCAATCACGCTCATGTCGCGCAGGCCGACCATCGACATGTGCAGCGTGCGCGGAATCGGCGTAGCAGACATGGTAAGCACGTCCACTTCTTTCTTGAGTGTCTTGAGCCGTTCTTTATGCCGTACGCCAAAACGCTGCTCTTCATCGACGATGACCAGCCCTAGATCCTGGAACTTGATGTCCTTGGAAAGAATGCGGTGCGTGCCAATCACGATATCGACCTTGCCCTGCTCAATCCGCTCCACCGTTTCCTTCTGCTGCTTGGCGTTGCGGAACCGGCTCATCATCTCAATCGTGATCGGAAACGCGGCAAAGCGGCGCTTGAAATTTTCAAAATGCTGGAAGACCAGCACGGTCGTCGGTGCCAGCACCACAACTTGCTTATTGTCCTGCACGGCTTTGAACGCCGCACGCATGGAAACTTCAGTCTTGCCGTAACCTACGTCGCCGCACAGCAGGCGGTCCATGGGCAGCGTTGATTCCATATCGCGCTTGATGTCGGCCGTGGCGGTCAGTTGATCGTCCGTCTCGTTGAACTCAAATGCGTCTTCAAATTCCTTTTGCCATTGCGTGTCCGTGGGGAAGGCGTGCCCCTGCGCGGCTTTGCGTGCCGCGTAGAGCTTGAGCAGCTCATCGGCCATGTCTTTCATGGCGCTCTTCACGCGCGCTTTGGTTTTGGCCCACGCCGTTCCGCCCAGCCGGCTTAGCGGAGGATGCACGCCCTCGCTCGACCGGTATTTCTGGATCAGGTCCAGCCGCGTGAGCGGCACGTAAAGCTTTGCCGCTTCTGCAAATTCCAGCACCATGTATTCGCCGGTAATGTCGCCCTGCTCAATTTCCTTCAGCCCCTGGTACATGGCAATGCCGTGTTCTATGTGGACCACAAAATCACCCACCGCCAGGTCGCGGAAGTCTGACATGAACGCAGCGGTCTTTGATTTGCGGCGCAACGGCTGTTGCGGCTCGATTTCTGAATCGTCAAACAGGTCGCGCGCGCCAAAAATCACCAGTCGCGCGTCGGGAAGCGCCACACCCTCCGGCACCGTGGCGCGGACGATCGTCGTAGTAAGAAGATCGCCGGAGAAATACGCGGTCTCATCGAGATATGTCTCGCTTCCCGGAACTGGCGTGCGCGTTCCCAGCCGAAACGGCACTTGATATTCCGTGAAGATGTCCGCCAGCCGTTCCATTTCGCCGGTATTAGGCGCGGCAAACATCACTCGTTGGCCCTGCGAGGTGAGTTTCTTTACTTCTTCCACCATCGCAGGCACCGATCCGTGAAAGCGCGAAGTTGAGTGCGCGGGAAACTCAATCAAAGATTGGTCCGGCACCTGCGGATCGGCCAGGCCCACTTCTTCTTCTGCGCGCGCAATGCGCAATATATTTAAATGCTCCAGGCTGCCGCCACGCTGGCGCGCCACCAGCGCATTCCATTCATCGGGCGGAAGATAGATATCTTCCGGCGTGGCCAGCTTGCCCACAAGGCTTTGCTCGTGGCGCTGCACAACTTTCTCCCACCAGTGCTCCTGCTCGGCCTCAATGGCAGTCGGCTCGTCCATAAAGACCACGGCATTGGGCAACAGGTCAAACAGCGTGCCCTCGGCTCCGGCATTGGCATAAAACTCCCAGCCCGGAAAGACCGCAACGCCAGTATCAGCCAGAGCATCGCGGACTGCGTCGCCTTCACCTTCAAGCCGTGCGCCGGAAAGCCGTGCATGAATTTCCGTGAGCAGCTCTTCTCGGACAGGCGTCTCAGAAAGCGGCAGCAGCACGACTTCATCCACCGCAGAAGCAGACCGTTGCGTTCCAGGATCAAACTTGCGGATCGACTCCACCTCGTCGCCAAAAAGCTCAATGCGCAATGGCCTGTCCGCTTCCGGAGGATAGGCGTCCAGCAGTCCGCCGCGCACCGCATATTGTCCGGGCATCTCCACCACGTCCACAGCGGAATAGCCGATCGTGTTCAGGTGCTGCACCAGTTCTTCCAGGTCCAGCATGTCCGTTCGGCGGATGACGCGTGCCAGCCCGGAATAGTGCTCCGCAGAGTGCAGCCGCATTGATGCCGCGTTGAGCGGTGCAATCACGATCGAGGCGGCGTTGGTCGCAATCTTCCATAGCGCCGTCGCGCGTTCTTCCTGGATATCCGGGTGCGGAGACATGTTTTCAAACGGCAACACGTCATAAGCCGGGAACTTCACCACCGACTGAGGACTGCATGCGCCCGTCAGCTCGCAAAAGGACTGAATCACGGGGCAGATAGCCTCAGCGGCGCGATTGTCAGGGACTATCAGGATCAGCGGCACGCCCGCGGCGCGCTGCAAATATGGAATCAGAAGAGATTTTGCGGATGAAACCAGCCCGGACAGACGGATACGCCCCGCAGGAGGTTTTGACTCCCCCCTCCGCTGTTTTAAATATGAGGCCGCCTGCTGGAACCCAGGGCTTTTTTCCACGTCCGCCAGGACTTCGCGGACGAATGGAAGGATCACTTCCCTATTTTAACCGTAAAGGATGCGAAGTACCACGAAGCCAAAAGAGCGGCCCAAATCTCTTGCCTCGCAGAGATCGAGGCTTGCAGATGACTATCGATGGGCGACGTGGACCAATTAACTTTCGTCCTTCATTTTCCATTTGAACTAAGGGCAGCTCATTGTCGCTGTCGCTGCCACGAATCCACTTTCCTGGGTAGTCGTATGTTGAAGCACCAAATGCGTAAATGTCGTAGATGAGATGGAGGGGGTTAAATTTTTGGGATCCGCAGGTGCGAGCGCGGTAATCGTGATGGTCATCCCGGTAAAGCCGAAACATTGCGCCGTGAATGGCTGGGTGGTAAGCCCAAGACCAAACATGCTGCTGGGCGGGTCGATAATCGGCGGACTCTGCCACCAGCTTACCGATGCCGGAGACACCGATGTTGGCATGGAACTGAATTGCCCTGTGGCGGTAAATTGCGCCTGGCCGGCCTGCGCCATCGTGCTGGCCGGACTGGCAGTGAGAGACTGGAGCTGGCGATTGCTGCCGCCACATCCTGACAAAGCTGCGACAGCCAGAATAGATACCGCAAAGAGAAGGTTGCACAATCTTTTCATGCACTCCTCCGGAAATAAAGCTATGCCGAACGCTCGGCATAGCTTCCTATTCTAAGCCAGGTTGGAGAGTTAGTTAAGAAGCCGCTTTTCCCTTGTAAGGGTAAGATAGTTCTGCGTAACTACTGCTCCAGCAGTCAATTTCGATAACACAGTAACCGCCAGCTTGCAGTCACTTTGCCGCCGCTGCCTGCTGCGCCTCCTTTTGTGCCGGCAGCGGGCTGCCGCGCAGAGCAACCATCTTGTCCACGATTTCCTTGGCGACGCGCCCATAGACGGTGCCGGCAAGCGAATCCACTTTGCCCGCCATCACAATTGTCTCGGTGCTGCTATCAGTCACCGTATAGCTGAAATGGTTAGAGAAAGGCACCCGCTTCACCCTCACCACCATGTCGGCCAGTTCCTTCTTTCCCGTGACTTGCAGGTTCCAGGCTTTAAATTCCGCCTGGCCCAGCAAGGAGCTTTCAAGCGCCTCGCGCTTCATATAAAAAGTATCAGTTTCCACGTAATAACTGCGGGCCTTCGTGACCAGTTCCTTGTTGTCCGGCAGCCTTGAGCTCTGCTGGGCAAAGCTGACGCTGGAAATCAACGAGATTAATGTTAGAAAAAGTAGCCGTTTCATGTTCCCTCCATTTGGGTAACCACTGCTTTCGATCAACAAAGCGATCTTGCCACGGCGACTGGTCTCGCGCGAGCGGCAAAGTGCGGCATACGACGGCAAGTCACCGCCACAAAACTGGTTAACCACAAAGGACACAAAGAACACGAAGGGATTTGTTGAAGTTCTAAAATTTCAGCGGTGATCGCCGGCATCTGCTTGATTTGCACTTTGTTTCCCTTCGTGTCCTTTGTGGTTCATCTTTTTGTTGGGGTATATTCATGATCGAAATGAAACCCCGAACCAAATCGCAGGAACTCCACACCCGCGCGTCACGCTTGATCCCCGGCGGCGTCGATTCGCCGGTGCGTGCTTTCAAGTCAGTTGGCGGCGAGCCGCCGTACATCGTGCGCGGCAAAGGCTCTCGCATATGGGACGCCGATGGCAATGAATACATTGATTATGTCGGCTCGTGGGGACCTCTGATTTTAGGCCACGCCTTTCCCAGCGTCGTGGAAGCGGTTGAAAAAGCCAACCGCGATGGCGCAAGCTTTGGCGCGTGTACTCCGGCTGAAGCCGAACTGGCCGAGGCGGTGATCGAGGCGTTTCCGTCCATGGACAAGGTGCGCTTCGTCAGTTCAGGGACGGAAGCCACTATGTCCGCCATCCGCTTGGCGCGGGCGTTTACCGGACGCAAATACATCGTGAAGTTTGAAGGCTGCTACCACGGACACGCTGATTCCCTGCTGGTAAAAGCCGGCTCCGGCGTGGCGACATTGGGTATTCCTGGATCGGGGGGCGTGCTGGATGAACAGGCGAAATTTACACTGGCGCTGCCGTTCAACAACCAGCATGCGGTGGAAGAGTCCTTCACCAAATTCAAAGAACAGATTGCCTGCGTGATTGTGGAGCCTGTCGTCGGCAACATGGGTTGTGTGCCGCCCAATCAAGGCTATCTGGAATTTCTGCGGTCCATTACTGCGCAGCACGGAACGGTGCTCATCTTTGACGAGGTAATGACCGGCTTCCGTCTCAGCTTTGGGGGCGCTCAGGAGCTCTACAAGATCAAACCCGACCTCACCACGCTGGGCAAGATCATCGGCGGAGGCCTGCCCGTAGGCGCTTATGGCGGCCGCGCCGAGCTGATGGACATGATTGCACCACTTGGCCCCGTCTATCAGGCAGGGACGCTCTCTGGAAATCCATTAGCGATGGCTGCCGGGATCGCGACACTGCGCGAGTTGAAAACGCGCCCGGGAATTTACCGGCAGCTTGAGCAGCGCAGCGCAGCGCTGGTGGATGGCGTCCTGAGCGCCGCAAAAAACAAAGGCGTGCCGCTTACCGCCAATCGCGTGGGCTCAATGTTCACATGGTTCTTCCAGGCCGGCCAAGTTCACGATTGGGACACCGCGGCTAAATCAGATACGCAGGCCTTCGGCAAGTTCCATCGCGCCATGCTCGAACTAGGCATTTATCTGCCTCCTTCTCAATATGAAGCCATGTTCATGAGCGCTGCGCATTCCGATGGCGATATCGAACAGACGATTGCAGCAGCCGCAAACGCCCTCTGATCAGCCAATTCCCCGGCCCTAGAGCCAATCGAACCCGTCAATCAATCTGTTTTGACGGCTTCTGGGATGAGCTGCGCTCACGGCCTCACCCGCGGGCCGTCTACTACCACATTGCGCCAAAGGAGACTCATTGGACCGAATCGCCGCGCGGCCATTCCTGCCCATCCTGCTGTGCCTGGCATTCTTGAGCAGCACCGCTCAAGCCAAAGATTACGGCAAGGTTACCGGCCAGAAAGTTGCCGAAGGTGTATATCTCTTCACCACCACTCCTTACGCAGACGTCGGCTTGAGCGGAAATTCGGTGGCAATCCTTACCGATGAAGGCATTTTGGTTTTTGATTCTAACGCGATGCCGGAAACCGCAACAACAGTGCTGGCGGAAATCCGCAAACTCACTGACAAGCCGGTGCGCTACCTGGTGAACTCACACTGGCATTGGGACCACTGGGGCGGCAATCAAACCTATCTGGCCGCCTTCCCCGGATTGCAGATCATCACGCATGAAAAGACGCGCGAACTCATGCTGACCGTAGAACCGCGTTGGAATGAGAAAGGCCTGAAAGAAGATCTGCCACAATTTCTAGAGGGATTTGAAAAGCAGATCGCTGCCGCCAAGGCCAAAAATGCGCCTCCGGAACGTATCAAGGCAGCGGAAGAACGGCTTGCTGTCGATCGGAACTTTCTGGCGCAGAAGCTGGCACTGCACAAGACCTTTCCCAACGTGACGTTCTCTGATTCCATGACCATCCTGTTAGGCGGCCGTGAGATTCAGGTGCTGCATGCGCAGGCCATCACTACAGGCGACACATATCTCTATCTGCCCAAAGAGAAAGTTCTCGTGACGGGCGACATCCTGCTCAGCCCTTATCCATTCGCCATTGGTGGAACTTATCCGGCGGAGTGGCTCAGGACGTTGGAAAAGTTTGCTGCGCTTGAGCCCAGCATAATTATTCCCGGCCATGGCGATGCCGAAACAAATACCGATTTTCTCCGCGGCAACATCGCGCTGTTCCGGGAGGTGATGCAACAGGTGAAAATGGACAGAGCAAAGGGCATGACAGCTGAACAGACCACTGAAGCGCTGGACAAACAGAACGTGGAATTAGCGGGCAAAATCGGGATCAAGGACGCAGAAAGCGCCGCTGCATTCAAAGATTACTTTCTGGATGTTTTCGTGAAACGAGCTTTTCGCGAACTCGATGAACCGCTGGGAGATTTGCCGGATGGGCTACATCCCGAGCGTTAGGCGAGGGAACCCTATTAGCACTTATAGTTTGAAGGGATGAATTGAGGTCGGTTTTGGCAAAAGACTAATAAACGGGCTCGCGCTCCACGGCAACGTTGTCATAGCGATCTCTCCCCTTCGACAAGCTCAGGGTCGGGATTTCAGATCAGATCCCTACTGCCCCATAATCTGTCCCCGTCTCCGTATCGCGCACTTTGTCGCGTTCATAGGCGCGATAAGGATTGCGCGGCGTACCCAGCCGCCGCTTCCGCAACTCAAAGCCGGCATACAAACCACCGGCAAGGACAGCGGCGGTAAGGGCGGCAATCGACATCACGCGACCGGGATTATCAAGCAGAGGCCGGGCAATATGCGAAGCAGTCATGGCTACCCGCGCGGGCAGCCCCATGGCATGGCGAAAATCGTTCAGTGATTCTTTTCCCCCGCGCTCCAAAGCTCGATACGCATACAGCGAGCTATAAGGCATCGGCATATCCAGGTCCTGGCCGCCGTTGACCACCGCGTGATCCACGCTGCGCTCTTCCTGTGCTTCCAGCAGTTCCTGAATGGCCTGGCCCAATCCGGCGGGCTTTGACCACAGTGACAGAAAAGCCACGCGGCCGGATTTATCGATCAGAAATGCCGGATTAGGCAGCTTGGAATACTTGCGATGGATGGTGCCTCGCAGATCATCCACCAGAATCGGCATGTGCATGTCTTCTTCGTCGCGCAGAAGCCGGGCAGCCTCAGTCTTTTCACGCATGGACTTATGCGCCGGAATCACTTCGCCGGGATGCGCTTCACGCACATAGATAAAAAGAAATTCAATTTCGTCGCCACGAAAGCGGTCATAAAGCTCATTGATCTGGCCGATTGAAGCCGCGGTCATGGGGCAGGTCGCCGAGCCAAAAACCAGCAGCACGTTCTTTTTCCCGGCGTAATCGCTTAAACGGACAGTTTCACCATCAAGGGTCGTGGCCTTGAAATCGGGCGCTTGCGCGCCGGGGCCGGGACCAGAGAATGAGCTGCGGGCCAGTTCATGAAATAATTCGCGGGAAAAGTGCCCGTAATTGTAATTACCCAAACCCAGCATTTTCACTCCTATGAGGGCGCGTTTCGCCGATATAAATCCTGCAACTTGCCACAACAAGGGACAATCGGATTCGATGCCGACGGCGAACCCGCTGTTTTCTTTAAGCTACCCTGTCTTAAATTATTTGACCACGATAAAATGAATGCTTTCTCAGCAGTGCCTGGTGCTTGCAGTATAGCCCGGTGAAAGTTTACGTGGAGGGAATGAATGGCGGCTTTGAAAGCTGGAGAGATGGCCCCGGAGATCGAGCTTCCCGCGGTAACGGGAAAACAGCGGCACAAATTCAAGCTCAGTGATCTTCGTGGCAAAAAGAACGTGATTCTGGCCTTTTACCCGTTGGATTGGAGTCCAACTTGAACCAATGAAATGTCGGCGTACGGCAAATATCTGCCAAAGTTCGCCGAACACGATGCCCAGGTCGTGGGCATTAGCCCGGATTCAATTTACAGCCATCTCGCATGGCAGGAGAAGTCGATTGGCTGGCTGGAATATCCACTTTTGAGCGATTACTGGCCTCACGCCGGTGTGGCGCAGCAGTTTGGCATCCTGCGTCTGGGAGAGCCTTTGCCCGGGATCAATGATCGCGCCATTTTTATCGTGGACAAACAAGGAAAGATTGCGTTCTCCAAGACCTACGAACTTGGCCAGGAACCGGACTATGAAGAGATGGTGACTGAAGTGGGTAAGATCAAGTAAACGAGCCTACAAACAGAGAAAAGGAAACGCCCTCGCGAATGAGGGCGTCTCTTTTTTGATAGGTAAAGCGTTTATTGCTTGGCTGTCTTCTTAGCTGCTGCTTTCTTTGGGACGGTCTTCTTGGCGGGCGCCGAGGCGGGAGCCTTCTGGAGCATCTCCTCAACGGCCTGGCCTATTTTCGAGTAATCGTCAATTTCAATGGGCGGAGTAGCAGGGCCGCCATTGCCGATCACAAAGATCGTGGGCGTGTGCTTCAAACCTATCTGGGTGCCGAGGTCACGGTCCGCGATGATCTTGGTCTTGAGCTGGCCATCAGGATCGAGCACGAAGGGGACGGGCGTCTTGTTGTCATTTGCAAACTTGTCGACGTACTGGCGCAGGTTCTGCTTGTCAATCTGTGTCTGGTTCTTAAAAATATAGCCGCGGAAATCCTCGCCGAGCTTCTGCGACTTGGTATCAAAGTAACGGGCAAAGACTGCAGCATCGAATGACCAGGGATGCGCGGAAAGCGGGAAATCATGCAGCATGACCGGCACGTTATGCGCCTTGGCCGCTTCCCAGACCATCGGGTATGCAGTGGCGCAACTGGGACACTCCAGGTCTTCAAATACCACAATAGCCACCCTGGCGCCGGCCGGCGGCTTGAATTGTGACCCGTCAGCAGCGCGGGAAGCCACGGGAGCAAATATAAGTGCAAGCCCTGTGACGATGTGAATCAAACGCTTTATAAAAATAGTCATTTTGCTGGTCATCCTGCCTTCTTTGGGGTTTTGACAATATTTTTCTTGCGGACTGCTGCCTTCGCCGGGGAATTCGCTTTGGCGGCCGCCACCGGCTGCGCCTGAGTGAGCATGTCGATCATCTGCTCCAGCTTTTCCCGGACTTTCACTTCTTCCACCAAAGGCTGTGAAACTCCGCTATTACTTACAACCCAGATCGTGGGAGTATGTTCCACTCCAATGCGCTGCCCGAGCAAGTAATCCGCCTTCACCAGATCGGCGAGTTTGCCTTCTGGGTCTTTTTCTAAAGTGACGACTGTCTTGTTTTCAGCAGCAAATCTTTGTGCCCACTGGCCCAGGTTGTCTCTGGTGATTTGTACCTGGTTGGCGTAAATAAATTTACGAAATTCATTGCCAAGGTCGGCCGATGCCTTATCGAAATAGCGGCCCCACACTGCTGCTTCAAAGGCCCAATTATGCATGGGCAAAGGGAAATCGTGCAGCACCACTGGAATCTTATGGGCGTCGGCGGTTTCCCACACCACAGGATAAACCTTGGAACAGTCTGCGCATTGCAGATCTTCAAACATCACGATTGCGACCTCGGCTCCGCGTGGCGGCTTGAGCAGAGTAGCGTCGGTGGAAAGCGCGCTGACTGAAGGCGCGAACAGACCGATCAACACCATAAGATTGAAGAAAAGCTTCATACAAGAAATTTAGAGGTTTCGGCCTCAAAGGGTTTCTGAGTGCTTGAAAACACTATTCTTTAATTTTACTTAGAAAAATCCGCTTCGCGGGGATGTTTTCGCAACACGTTATGACCAAAGTGAAACGGTATAGATTCGCTAGCGCACCAGTGCTTCCAGGGCTTCATGCACCCAGGGAAGCACCGCGTTAACGCAAGCCGCATAAGCGATGGCCGCTATCACGAACGGAATTACGATTTTGCCTATACTGTTTTGCGGAGGCGTGTCCGGCGCAGAGTTATAGCCTGCCAGGATTTTCTGCAAATGGTCCACTCGCGCGTGTAAGCAAGACCCAGATTCAATGGGCACAAGGTGCGACGCAGCCACCGCCTTGCCCACCACAGCATGGGTGCTTAGGGCGGCCACCTTAATCAACGCGCTGGAGAGGTCCAGTACCGAAATTCCAGAGGCAAGAGCAGCTTCGTCAGCAGCAATTTCAGAAGCATTGGTCCAGGCAGAGTCAGCTCCGCGGAAGACCCTGAGCCGTCGAGGGATGCGCGTGACCTTCAACAACAGCTGCTTCAGGTTGTCGAGTGAAGCCACGTGGGCTCTCTCATGCTCCACAGCCGCCATGAGTTCAGCCGGTGTGAGCGTATCAACAATCTGCTTCGCCAGGAATATCTTTGGCCGGAGAAAACCCAATACGGCGAGCACGGAACCGGGAGCAGCACCGACGCTGTCCAGGCAATAAACCGGTACATCCGTATTCTCCAGGCGCAATCTTGTAGAGTAGCGGCGCCACTTGGCGCCCACTAACCACGTCGCCCCAAGAATGGTTGCGGCCCGGAGCAACATTACAATGAGGACCGCGCCACCTAGAATCGCCAGTGCAAGCAATGGCCAGCCCACAAGTTCGCTGGTTGAACGTGGCTCAAACTTCAGCAAGGCGGGAAGAACGAATCCAAACGTCGCCAGCAAAGCCATGAACACAGGCAGTATTCGGATTGTGAATAGCAGGTTGGCAGCAGTGGTCGAGACAAGAGATGAGGCTGCACGCCGCAAGAGGCGGCCTGCCCACGCGCATAGCGCGGAACTACCTGCCAGAACAATGAAAAAGACCGCGCAACACAGCGAAATGGAGAGCAGATAGAACATCGCTTTTACTCCGTCCGCCGCAACGTACGCCGTTTGGCTTTTACCAGTTGGTCCAGCTTGTCCAGCATCTCTTTGTCGGCCTCGCCTACGGCGTCCACAAAACAGGAAAGCACAGCATTGTTATTCGTCCCATCGGTCAGAACCATGCCAAACAGGTGTTGCGTAAGCAGCTCCTGATATTCCTTCTGGGTAAAGGCAGCGGCATAATGGAAAGCTTTGCCCACCTTGCGCCGAGTCAACAGGCCTTTTTTGTATAAACGGTCGAGCGTGGTCATCACTGTGGTGTAGGCCAGCCGGGTAGCGAACTCCAGATGCAAGTCCCGCACGCTGAATTCGCCGCGGTCCCATACTCGCTCCATCAATTCCGATTCCAGGCTCCCAAGCTGCTTTAGGGTAGCCGCGCGAGTCCCGAATTGCCGTTTCAGCCACATATTTAGAAGTCCCCGATTATGGGAAACAGACCACACTTTATCAGAAACCAGAGTGGAATTTGCATTCTTCCTATGACTTTTGATCAGCCAGTCCAGTGAGGGGAATTTCTAGAAAAATTTTTGCGGCGAAAGCAAGGCTATCTTCTGGCGGCCTTTTTTAATCAGGCTGCTCACCCAATGCAACATGCCTGTCTTGGGTTGAGCCTGGCGGGCCATAATCGCGGTATAAAACTCGTCGTAAAAAGAATCGTCAGCGGGCGCGGCGGTTATTTCAAGGGCTGAACGGCCTTGCGTTGTGCTCTCAAACAGTGGCTTTGCGCTGGGGTTCAGCCGTGCAGCAGGGCTGTTCATAGAGGGAACAGATGCATGCAGGCTTATGGCAAAACTCGCGATTACGAGAGAGAAGAGCAAGCGGCGCACAGTACTATTATATGGCCCCATTGGCATCTGGCAGAACTGGACATATAGCCGAAAATTACCCTAGTTCTTTAGTGCTATAAGCTTTTGGGTTGTCTACCTAAGGCCCGACTTGTAACAAATTCCTTACTGGCATAGCGTTCCAGCAGCATTCGCGTGGCTTCCACCGTAAAGCCCCGATCTGTACCAAAGGCCAGGTGCCCTCCATCGTGCAATAGGACAATCTCTGCCTGTGGCTTACGGCGGGATTCAACCTGTCCAGTTACTCGTTTCACAATCTCTGCCGCCGATTGTGCGCTCCAGTCATATCCGGTCACCGACCACATAACGGGACTAAGCCCCATGCCCCGCGCCGTCCTTAGAACATTGGGCCTGCGGCCGCCAAAAGGCGGTCGAAAAAGCGTGACCCTGGTTCCAAGTGCGTCTTCCAGCGCCTTGCTGCAGTCATTGAGCTCATGGCGCAGTCGCGCCGCTGAAACCAGAACCAGGTTGGGATGGCTATCCGTATGGTTGCCAATCTCATGCCCAGCAGCCTGTATGGCGCGGGCGATTTCCGGACGCTGCCGCACATATTTTCCGATCAGAAAGAACGTCGCCTTGGCATTGCGCTTGGCCAGCACGTCCAGTAAGTGCATTGTATGCGGATCGTTGGGGCCATCGTCGAATGTGAGCGCCATCTGCCTGGGATCGTTGCCATGCGTAAGGGTGCGCCCATAGAGCTGCGATGCCGGGGCCATCGTCGCGTATCCGGCATAACTGGCCGCCGCGGCGGCGGAAGCGAGCGTGATGTAAGGCCAGAACATGAGCAGAGATTGGGTAATTGATTAATTTGGTAATTGGGTAATTGAAAGCCAAATCTTCGGAGTATCCACTCCTACGGCGGCCTTTAATGCATTCCAATCTCGGATTTTCAATTACTAAATTACCAATTACCCAATTACCAAATTTTATCCGCTCCTTTCACGCGGAGACCTGCGGTGAAACGCTTTCACTATCAATCACTTCATTGTCGGGCGCTCCGGCTTTCCACAGCCTGTTAACTGATTGCACATTGCCAGCGGACGGTTTGCCATATATGCTGCCGTGAAGTCAGCTGACTTGTAACGCATTTATCGGCGAGTCGTTTACCAGTGAAACGTTTATTAGTGAAACATGGCCAAGCTTTTTGAACCACCACAATATATAGCAGTGGAAGGCCCCATCCGTGTGGGCAAAAGCACGCTGGCCAATATCATTGCGGACCGGCTGAACGCGCAGCGCGTGATTGAGCCGGAAGACAATCCCTTTCTCCGCGCTTTTTATGAAGGTGAGCGTGGCGCAGGTTTCCAGGCCCAGTTTGCTTTTCTGGTCAGGCGATTTGAGCAGTTGCGCGCGCTTGAAGTAGGCCCCAAGTCGCGCAAGACCGTGGTTGCGGACTATATTTTTGAAAAAGACAAGATTTTCGCTTACATAAACCTGAGCGATCCCGAGTTGGAAGTTTACAACCGCTATTATCAGCTTTTCCGTGAGCAGCTGCCGGCGCCAGACCTGGTGATTTATCTTCAGGCCTCGCCGGACGTGCTGAAGAAACGCCTGCGCAAGAAAAACGTTGCCGGCGAGACCGCCGTGAGCGACGACTACATTGAAGAAGTGGTCAAGGCCTATGAACACTTCTTTTTTCATTACACGTCGTCAGACCTGCTGGTGGTGAATACCAACGACATCGATTTCGTGGAGCGCCACACTGATCTGCAAGAGCTGCTCCGCCGCGTAAGCGAGCCCATCCGCGGAACGCAGTACTTTTTGCCGTTGGGGTCCACCGGCGCAGCAGGCGCTTAAAGCTCTACCGCGGATTTGCGCGGATGATCGCGGATTGACCGCATGCACCCCGGTAGCATTTAAGTAAACACCAATGCAAATAGGGAACTGGTAGGATGAATTTCAGATGAGCGGGATTTCAGCGTTTTGCCTCTTTGGTGATTCACTGCTTTTCCCTAATGGATGTTTTTACTTTAGGATATCAAGGCTCGACTCTTGCTGCATACATTACCGCTCTTGAGGCGGCGGGCATAGACTTGGTTATTGATGTACGCGAGACCCCGTGGAGTTACAAGCCTGGGTTTTCCAAAAACCCATTGATGACCGCGTTGCAATCTGTCGGAATTGATTACGTCCATCTAAAATCAGCTGGCAACCCTTCGATAAATCGCAAAACAGCAAAGAATTCCACCGAATGTTTGGCACTGTATACAAAGCACCTCAAAAATAACCCAGAGTGCCTTCAAGAACTTCAGAAGTTGATTCTTAGCCAGACGAAAAGAAAGCGGCGCGTTTGTCTAACTTGTTTCGAAAAGCATCCAATCGAGTGTCACCGGTCTATTCTGATTGATAGATTAAAGAGGCGCATGCCGCGTATGTCTCCCGTGCACCTTTCCTTATGAAAAAAGCCAGTCGCGCTGTCGTTTTGGATACCAAAGTCCGACGATTGTGAAAGAAGTTGGGTATTGGAAAAGATTGCCAAGAAAAAATCTCAGGGCATAATTGTCGAGATTGCAGATTTCTCGAAGCTTCTCAAGAGCTTTTTGATCTCCATGTCGCCTTTGTAACTCAGCAATTTCCCAATCCAGTATTTGCATATCATGCCCACCGCAGTCCTGGGAATTGCATAGCCAATTGATACGAGCCCGGCTCTGAAGAAAATCAAGCCGTTTCATCTCAGGGGGAATAGATGCCTCAAATAAATCAAGTTGATTACGATCAGCATCTACTTGCTTACGCAGTTTAACCATCTTCTCTTCGAAGTTCTTAGCCTCGTCTTCCCCACGCTGCAAAATGCTGATGTTTAATATTTTTCTTGGGGTGACAACACCGAGGGAGACTCTAGCCTCTTTCTGAGCTGTCAGAAGTCGCTCCATGGTGTCGAATTGCCATGAACGATTCTTGAATATGATTTCTGCTCTTTTACCCCACTCATCGGGTGTAGTCGGCACTATTTCCCCGCACTCAATCGATTCAGGGTCAACCTTATGACTTTCAGGCCGGGCATCGGAGGGGTTCTTCGCAATTTTTGCAGTGATCCACTGGTATTTGTGAAATTGCGAATCCAAATATCTGAACTGTATTGGGTACAGGCCGGACCGGGCTTCCGTCTTCCAGCACGCCCGCCGTACAAACTGTTTCGATATATCGGGTGCTGAGCTCGGGGTAGGTTTTAGTCCATATCAAGACACGGTGAATCACGTAAGCCATAAAAGGCATTCTACTCCCGACAAGAACTAGGTAGACGGGAACGCATATATCACTTCGAACATTAGCCGCACTGCAGAACGGGCCTCTTGTTCGAGTTGGTTCCGATCAGTATATTGCTGATCTACGGTGATCGCGGCGTTTGCAGGGTTAACATGGACCAAGGCATTGCGTCTTTTCCGCAGAGAATGCAAGCGAGAATCTCCGCCAGACTGGTCAATTAGTTTCTGTGCATTTCCTTTTGCATCAGGAAACTCTACCTCTCGAAGATGCCCATCAATTGCGGCGGCGGTCATTATTACCACGGCAATCCACGCGCCAGCGCAAAAGGCACTTTGTATGTCTCCAACTAACGCGGTCGACTGCTCACCGAGCAAATAGCCACCGTTTTGGGGTTCGGCAAGACGTTCGAACCAGTCTCGACGCTCTTTCCATACTTCCTCTAAAGGATACTCAATGTGGTCCATTCGTGCAGTCTATAGCACACTTAGGCGAACCTTTCCAATACGGAATAGGTTCCACGTGGGTACTCCTCGCATACGGATGTCGGATCTCCCCAGCCGTCAAGAGAATAATTTGGCAATGGACATTATGGCATCAGGAATCTCTTTAATGGCCGGGAGGATGCCTTGCCACAAGGTTCTCAGCAATGACTTTCTCGTTCGGGCTCTGGAGTTCTTCATTGAATGACTCGCAGTGCTCTCCGGCGTCTTTGTTTTTAGATTGTTAATTTCCTGCCCCACTATTCAAGCGCCACTTTTCGCCGTGGCTCTTCCTGTGAGATCTGCAGCCAAAATTATTAACGGTAAGGACGGCACAAAAATCCATGCTTATAGAAAACGGTTGGGCGAAAACGAAAAATTCAGCTGAGGCTTGTGTCAATTGTCCTAACCCTGTACTAAAAACATGTACCTGCGTTAGGCAGAGGGTCGCAAAAGACATGTCCGGTGCTGGTGAACTAGTTCGCGCGTGACTGCATTGAGTGACGGCGCTGACATACAGCAGCGCCCAAGGGTGTGAACGACAACAGATCATTGAAAATTTAGCAATCAACGCCCAGCCATCAGCATTCAGCCAATAGCGGTACGGCTTTGCCTGATCTAGATCGTTCGGCTCCCGGCTACGCCGGTCGCTCACGAGGACAGTTTGTTGCGCGGCGATCTTTGCGCCGCGCGGCATCAGAGCGTTGCGACCCTCTGCCTGCTTGGGATTGGGTTTGGGTGACCCTTGGGTGACCCAAGCGTGGCCCAAGGGCCACCCTAGCGTGGCGCAAGGAAGACCCAAGGATCGATTTTACGTAAATGGTTGTGTTTGCAATAAGAGGTAGGAAAATGGCGGGTGGGGTGAAAAGATCGCCGTCATCGCCCGGAATCGCCGACATCGCGCGTGATCGGGAAAGCAAAACCGCTCACTTAAAGACGGGAAGGGCAAACTCGGAAACCCGCGCCAGTCCGGGTAGAGATGGGAAGGGGTGTAGAAAAAGAACGCCCACCTGTGAAGCGGGCGCTCCTTTTACAGACTTTGAAGAGATCATCTAGGCTGCGGGCTTCTTCCGTCCGGTTCCGGTTTTGCCAGTCGATTGTTCTTTCACATCGACCGCTCCTTCATTTTCAACCCGAACCTCTTCGTGTCGGACTGTATCTGTTACCTGTCGATTATCCTGGACCGCCTGTTTACGCACACGTACTTCTCCGGTAACAACGGGCTCCTTCACTACGTTGACCCTTTCTTCTGATACAGGCACACGGATTTCGCTTTCGTCGCCAATCTTTCCAGATAACGGCTTTGCTTCGCCTGCGGAAACCCGTTCCACCACCACTTCTTCTCTTGTAACTGGAACAGAGATCGTCTGGTTTTCCGTCACAATGTCTTTACGCAGGCGAATTTCGCCTTTCTCCACTCTCTGTTTTACTGCACGCAGCATTTCGCCCCTGAGCTGGATTCGGCGCTCATTGGTATCGGCCACGCCTCTGGCGCCCATGCTGCTGGAAGCTATCCTCTGCGCTTCAAAACCGGAAGTACGCACATCGCCATCGTGATCGCGAATAATTTCGCGCGCTTTCTCCAGCCTCTCTCCTTCAGCAGCGACAGTAACTACCGCGCCGCCGCCGGCAATTCCGGCATTGTAGTAGCGGGCGTGTTCGCTGGAAATATTGCCATAGGTACTTTCATGGGCATTTTCATCGCCGATATACGTCTCATGCCCACCGGTAAAGAAATCCTTGATCTTGTCCCATGCGCTGCGGTCGTCAGCTTTGCCGCGAGAAGCCGGCCTAGATTCGCTGCC
>DASXKZ010000111.1:0-2651 GCA_036496525.1 Candidatus Angelobacter sp. | reverse complement strand
ATCCGTGGAGAGATGTCGCAGGCGGTTGCCGATGAAACAAAATACTACACGCTGGCTTACGTGCCGGAGAACCATGAATGGAATGGTAAGTACCGCAAAATCGAAGTGAAGGCTGTCAGCAAAGGACTGCGCCTGAGCTATCGCCGCGGCTATTTTGCGACAGAAACAAAAGAGCTGAGTGAAAGCGAATCATTTCAGTTATTTCAAATGGCATTGCAGCCCTATCTACCCGAATACACAATGCTGTTGATGAGGGTCAAAGTCCTGCCTCCCGACGCAACCAGCAAACTGGTACGCATTGACTACGCTGTAGATGCTCATAATGTGAGCTTCACTGATCCCGGAGATCAGCATCAGCATGCCGTGCTGGACTTCATGGCTACAGCCTGGGACAAACACAACCAGGATGCCGGGCATGCCGGCAAAACCGTTCGTGCTGCGCTGCCTCCACAGAGCTTTGTGCAGGTGATGAAAACAGGGATTCCGCTACATCAGGAACTGGAACTCAAACCTGGGACCTATACGTTGCGTTTAGGTGTGATTGACCGCGGCAGCCAGCGGATTGGGACAGTGGATGTACCCGTAACTGTACCGAACGACAAACTACCAGACCTGCCTCCGGTCACTGATAATCCGCTTACGCTGTCGCATTGAGGCTTAGACCAGACCAGAAAACTTTTTTGTCCGACAAAGATAGAATAAATCGCCATGGTTATTGAAATTACGCGCCGCCGTTTTTTACTCGCAGGGAGTGTGGCAAGTTTCGCCTTGGCGATTCCACGCGGCCTTGGTGCCTGGGCCAACGAAGCCAAGGTACCCGAGCGCAAGTTTTATTCGATTCTGAGTCTTGGCCGCCTCGGCTTTCACGCGACTTTCACTGAATCGATTGAACTGGCGACGAAATATGGCTTTGAAGGGCTGGATCCCGATGCGAACTATTTCGCGTCACTGAGCAGCGATTCTTTCAACCGCCTTCTGGAAGATTTGCATAAACGCAATCTAAAGTTTGGCGCTGCCGGCCTGCCGGTGGAATTCCGTAAAGATTCAGACACATTCAATGATGGATTAAAAAGACTTCCAACAGCGGCCGCGACACTGCAACGAGCAGGCATTTGGCGTGTCAGCACATGGGTGCTGCCTTGCAGCAACGATCTCACGTATCAACAAAATTTTCGCCAGCACGCTGATCGTTTGCGGCAATGTGCCAAGATCCTCGCCGATCATGGGCAGAAACTTGGATTGGAATATGTTGCTCCCCGCACTCTTTTGCGGAGTCAGAAATATCCATTCATCCACACCATGAGTGAGATGAAGAAATTGATAGCTGTCATCGGCACAAACAACCTCGGCATACAGCTCGACAGCTGGCATTGGTTCAACGCGGAAGAGAGTGCCAAAGATTTGCTGACCCTGCGCGGGCCGGATGTAATCACTGTGGACCTCAACGACGCGCCGAAAGGCCTCACCCTCGACCAATATCAGGACAACAGCCGTGAGTTACCCGCCGCAACCGGCGTGATCCCAGTGAAACAATTTCTCGATGCACTGGCACAAATTGGCTATGACGGTCCCATTCAGGCGGAGCCTTTCAATGCGGCGTTACGCGCCATGCCGATAGACCAAGCGTGCGCGATGACTTCGGCGGCCATGAAAAAGGCATTCGCCCTGATGTAACCAGATTTGCCTAGTCCTGCCCTGCTCTCTAGAATAGATATTTAGCTACGCCCCCGAGAAAACTTTTATGATTCATTTCCCCGTCCCTGAGGCGCTTACCTTCGATGACGTGTTACTGCTGCCGGCACGCTCCGACGTTGTCCCGGCCCTGGCCAACACCCAGACCCAACTCACTCGTGACATCCGGCTGAACATTCCCATCATCAGCGCCGCCATGGATACGGTTACCGAATCCCACATGGCGATCGGCATGGCGCAGCAGGGCGGGGTGGGCATTATTCACCGCAATCTGTCTATTGAGCAGCAGGCCGAGGAAGTGGACAAGGTAAAGCGTTCGGAAAGCGGCATGATTGTGGATCCGGTCACCATGTCGCCGGACGCAAAAGTTTCCGATGCCCTGGAAGTAATGCGCAAGTACAAAATTTCCGGGGTGCCGATTACCAAGAACGGAAGGTTGGTAGGCATTCTGACCAACCGCGACCTTCGTTTCGAGAGCCGCTTCGATGTACCCATCGAAAAAGTGATGACGAAGGAAAACCTTATCACCGTCGCCGTAGGAACGACGTTGGAAGACGCGGAGAAAATCCTTCACGAACACCGCGTGGAAAAACTGCTCGTCGTGGATGACAAATACAACCTCAAGGGCCTGATCACAGTTAAAGATATCCAGAAAAAATTGAAGTACCCCAATGCAGCCAAGGACTCGCAAGGTCGTTTGCGCGCTGGCGCCGCGATTGGCGCGACTGGAGATTACCTGGAACGGGCGCAGGAGATGTTCCACCGCAAGGTGGACGTACTCGCCATCGACAGCGCACATGGGCACTCTTCGCGCGTATTGGAAGCAATCCGGACGATCAAGTCGAAGTTGCCCGAAGTCAGCCTCATCGCCGGGAACGTGGGAACGTTCGATGGCGCATGTGAGTTAGCCAAGGCCGGTGCGGATGCAATCAAGGTAGGCATTGGGCCTGGCTCGATCT
>DASXKZ010000110.1:0-2611 GCA_036496525.1 Candidatus Angelobacter sp. | reverse complement strand
CGCCGTTTCAATTCTTCGTCATCAATCTTATTCAACTCGGTGTGATAATAGCGGCGCTGTATTTTGTGGGTGGGTACGATCGCAGTGTTGAAAAGCTCACTCTCGGTTATGCGGCGGAGCATATTCTTGCGGTCACCGCAGCTGGGTTGGTCAGCGCAATGCTGATTTATTCCGCGGCGACGTTTGATCAGACGATGAAGCCGAGCCGTGGGGTGCTGCTTTTGAGCTTCGCGATTTTTCTCCCCCTGTCGCTGGCTTACCGCCGCTGGATTCGGCAATATGTAGTCGCGAGCAGCGTCGGCCGCTCTTTTTTGGTCATCGGAGCCGGCGCTACGGCGGCGCGGTTTTACGAAGCATACAAGAAGTCTTCAAACGGCCAGCAACTGGAATTCGTGGACGTAAATGAAGAGCGCGTTGGCCAGCCAATTGCCGGTGAAGGATCTCCGATCGTGCAGGGAAATCTCGCGGCGAAGTTGGACAACCTCAGCAACCGTTACAGCGGCATCATCCTCGCTGAGGAAGCCAGGTCCCTCAATACGCAATTACTGGAACGGCTTGTGCACGCGCAGTTCCGGGAAACGCGCGTCTACACCTTAGAGTCGTTTTACGAAACGCAGTGGCGTTACTTGCCGCTGGGCATTGTCGATCCCTTCTGGCCCCTTCAGGCCGGCTTTCAATTGGCACGCACTTCGCCCTATCATTATCTCAAGCGGCTTTTCGATATCGTGGTCTCCGCAACGGCGCTCGTCATTTGCTCCCCGCTCTTCATTCTTGCGCCTCTGCTTATTTGGGCGGAGGACGGTGCTCCGGTCTTGTTCAGCCAGGAAAGGGTCGGTCGCGACGGGAAGCGGTTCATTCTTTTGAAGTTTCGGACAATGCGCTTGCGCGGAGATCAGGCGCACGATGACATGTATACGCGCGAACGTGATCGCCGAGTGACGCGCGTAGGACGCTGGCTGCGGAAACTTCGCCTCGATGAGTTGCCACAGCTGTGGAACGCGTTGCGGGGAGATATCAGCCTGATTGGTCCCAGGGCTGAGTGGAGCAAATGCGCTGAGCGCTATGAGCAAGCCATCCCATTTTATCATTTTCGGCACTTGGTCAAACCGGGGATCACCGGATGGGCCCAGGTGAATTATCCTTATGGCGAGAATGACGACGATGCAGTCGAGAAACTAAAGTACGATCTGTATTACATCAGGCACTACTCGCTGAAGTTGGACGCCATGATCGTGTTAAAGACTTTGTACACCATGCTCTTCGGTAAAGGCCGTTAACGCTAGAAAGCACATCAGACGCAAGCCGATAATTTTGTCATTTTGGTTTCTGACAGGTGATCGCTCATCTTCTTCGCGTCGCGGCCCGCTGGCTGTTTTTTGCCGCGCTTGTTTATGCTCCCTGGGCGTACGGCGCAACAACGTCGACGGGCATTCAGACGACCAACTTGATTTTGCTCGTTACACTCGCGCTTTGGATTTTGGAGTTATTGGCCAGCCCACGAAAACCGCGATGCCCACGGCTTCTTGTTTTGTTAGGCGTGGCAGTAACAGCCATCGGAGGCTGGATGGTTTTGAATGCGACGTCGATTTACGATTCTGAATTTTCTTTCTTCGTGCCGCTGCGGAACTTCGCGCCACCTTTCGCCGGATCCGTCGACTATGCTGTCAGCGCCGCATCGATGCTTCGATCGGTACTGCTGCTCGGAACCATGTTGTTTGTGTCGGACTTGTCCCAGAGCAACCGTTGGTTGCTGCGGCTCTGGTATATGATTGGTCTCGCCGGGGGTTCGATAGCTTTTTTGGGATTGCTCCAGAAAGCGACCGGCGCACAGATGATTTTCTGGCAGGCGGCACCTCCGCCGGAGTTCGGGGTTACGACATTTTTTGCCACCTATTTTTACCACGCAAATGCCGGCGCGTACTTGAACCTGGTCTGGCCATTAAGCGCCGGCCTTGTTATCCGCGAATTCACGTACCGATCGCATCCGGGCATGCGTGCGCTATGGACAAGCATCCTTATTTTAACCATCGCCGGAGTAGTGGCGAATACGTCGCGCATGGCTCAGCTAGTCGCGCTTGTGTTGCTGCTTCTCATCGGTCTGCTTTGCGGACCGGCGCTCCTGCGAAAGGTATCTGGCGCGCGGAAGAATGTCGCGATAGCCGGTGGGCTTGCTATTGTTTTGGCGCTGATTGCGCTGGCGCAGGCGATTCATCTGGAACAACCGCTTAGCCGCTGGCGATCGGCCGATGGGCGAATCGCTGCCGATGCCCGGTGGCATGCTTCACTTGTAGCGTTATCTGCGCTGCCTCACGCCGGATTTTTCGGTTTTGGGCCAGGTACATTTCGAGTTGTATTCCCTGGCTATAACATTGCAGCGGACAAGCCGGTTGCAGGCTCCTGGAGATTTTTGCATGAGGATTACCTGCAGACGGTGCTGGAATGGGGATGGCTGGGAAGCAGCGTCTGGGCGTTGCTCTTCTTCGGCGGAATAGCGGTTGCAATTCGGAGCTATCAAAGACATGCCACGGGAGAGTGGACCCCGCGTAGACGCCTGCTGCAACCTTTGGCAATGATTGCTCTACTGGGAGTGGCGCTACACGCGGTAGTCGAT
>DASXKZ010000109.1:0-27181 GCA_036496525.1 Candidatus Angelobacter sp. | reverse complement strand
CAAAATCCATAATCGCAAAAGCGGTTTGGAGCGAAGCGACAGAAATTAAGGACGGGCTATGAATGTAACGCTGAGTGATCTTTTAAAAAAAATGTTGGATATGGCAGGCAGTGACTTGCATATCACCACCAACTCACCGCCGCAGGTCCGCGTTCACGGGCATTTGCAGCCGCTGGATATGCCGCCGCTGACACCGTCGGAAACCAAGCAGCTTTCTTATAGCGTTCTCACGGATGCGCAGAAGCACCGCTTTGAAGAGACGCTGGAGTTGGACTTCTCCTTCGGATTGAAAGGGCTGGCCCGCTTCCGTGGCAACTGCTTCAACCAGCGCGGCGCGGTAGGAGCGGTTTACCGCGTGATTCCTTTTGAGATCAAAACGTTCCAGCAGCTGAACCTGCCGAATGTGATTTCCAAGTTGTGCGATAAGCCTCGCGGCCTGATTCTGGTTACCGGCCCCACGGGCTCCGGTAAATCCACAACGCTGGCGGCGATGCTCGACAAGATCAACACCGAGCGCCATGACCACATTATTACCATCGAAGATCCAATCGAATTTGTGCACCAGAACAAAAGCTGCCTGGTAAACCAGCGCGAAGTCCACTCTGATACGCAGTCGTTTTCCAACGCGCTGCGCGCTGCATTGCGTGAAGATCCGGACGTGGTGCTGATCGGCGAAATGCGCGACCTGGAGACGATTGAGTCGGCCCTGCGCATTGCGGAAACCGGCCACTTGACTTTTGGCACCTTGCACACCAATTCAGCCGCATCCACAATCAATCGTATTATTGACGTTTTTCCGTCGCACCAGCAGTCGCAGATTCGTGCACAGCTTTCCCTGGTGTTGGAAGGGATCCTTTGCCAAACGCTGCTGCCGCGTGTGGGCGGGCAAGGACGCGCCATGGCCATGGAGATTCTTATCCCCAACGCCGCGGTGCGCAACCTGATTCGTGAAGACAAGATTCACCAGGTCTATTCGTCAATGCAGTCAGGCCAGGACAAGTTTGGCATGCAGACGTTTAACCAGTCTTTGGCGACGTTGTATTTCCAGAAAGCCATCACGCTGGAGACCGCGCTGGCGCGTTCTTCCATGCCGGATGAGCTGCAGGACATGATTAATCGAGGCGTACAAGCGCCCAAGGTTGCTGCGGCCACGCCGCAGCGCAGATAAATTCTCAGTCCTCCCCCGGGGCTGAAAAGGGAAGTCGGTAGGCAAAAAGGACGAGAGGAGTCACGGTTATGCCGGTATTTACATTCACAGGGACCGACCCCCAGGGCAAGAAAATTGCCGGGGAACGGTTAGCTGACAGCAAGGCCGCGGTCACTATGCAGTTGCGCCGCGAGCGCATTACCCCGGGAGCCATTAAAGAGAAGGGCAAAGAATTCGCGCTTCCTAAACTCGGTACCGGTAAAGTACCTGTCAAGGACATCGCCGTTTTCTTCCGGCAGTTTTCCGTCATGATCGATGCCGGACTGCCTCTGGTGCAGTGCCTGGAAATTCTGGCCGCAAACCAGGAAAACCAGGTCTTCCAGAAGTGCCTTACCGGCGTACGCCAGAGCGTTGAAGGCGGTACCACGCTTTCCAACGCCATGCGGCAGTTCCCAAAGATATTTGACGACCTGACCACCAACATGATTGAAGCGGGCGAAGCGGGTGGTATTCTCGATACCATCCTTCAGCGCCTTGCTACCTATGTGGAAAAGGCCGTGAAGTTGAAGTCGGCAGTGAAGTCGGCGTTGATCTACCCGGTTTCCGTTATCTCGATTGCCGCGCTCGTCGTGGGCGCTCTGCTCAAGTTTGTGGTGCCCATCTTCGCCAATATGTTCATCAGCATGGGCGTGGATTTGCCGTTGCCGACGAAGATTGTCATCGGGCTCAGTAATTTTATTGGCCGCTTCTGGTGGCTGATCTTCCTTTCTATAGGGCTCATTTTTGTCGCGGTCAAATACATCCGCAAGGATCCCAAAGGCCGTTACATGTTTGACAAAATGCTCCTGAACCTGCCGGTTCTCGGCACTGTGCTGCGCAAGATTGCAGTGGCCCGGTTCACGCGTACTCTGGGCACGCTGATTACCTCAGGCGTTCCAATTTTGGAGGGCCTAACCATTACTGCAAGAACGTCAGGAAACGCCGTTCTTGAAGATGCGCTCATGAAAGTTCGGAAGGCTGTAGAAGAGGGCCGGACCATCGTTGATCCTCTAAAGGAAAGCGGTGTATTCCCCAACATGGTTACGCAAATGATTGGGGTCGGTGAAGCCACGGGCGCAATGGACGCCATGCTGCAGAAGATCGCCGACTTTTACGAAGATGAAGTCGACGCCGCCACCAAGGACATGCTTACTCTGCTTGAGCCGATCATGATCGGTTTTCTCGGAGTTACGGTTGGTGGCATCGTAATTTCTCTGTACATGCCGCTCTTCTCCATGATTGCAAAACTCGCCGGCTAACATTCGCTGGACTGACGAACCAAGAATCATTCTGGCCCGCCTGTTCTGCAGGCGGGTCTTCAATCGAAAAGCACAGATAAGAAACAGGCGGAAATGGGAGACACCAGGTTTAACGAGCGAGCGTGGCTGGCATGGCTGGTAAAGGTCCGTGTCATCGTCATCTCGGCTCTCCTTGCCGTTGAACTCCTTATCGCCCGGCTGACGCCCAACAACGTCAATGTCCGCTTGTTTGAAACCGTAGTTGTCGTCTGGTTCACGGTTTCTTTCTTGTTCATGTTTCTGGTCTCGCTCTGGCAAGAGACCAAGCACCAGGCCGTTGTCCAGATTTTTACTGACCTGGCATTTATTACGGCGCTGGTTTATGTCACCGGCGGCATCGATACTTTCTTCAACTTTCTTTATCCGCTGGCCATCATCGTTGCCAGCGTTCTGCTGCCGCGATACTGGGCTTATCTGACCGCTGCTGTCTCTTTTATCTGTTTTGGCGCGCTGCTGGAGCTCATCTATTTTGAGCGCATACCTTCATTTCAGTTTTCTGCGCGTGGCGATCTCAGGTCCCTGCAGATCGTCATCGTCATCAACTTCTGCGCCTATCTAGCGGTGGCACATCTTTCCAGTTCGTTGGCCTCCAAGCTGCGACAGGCCGGCGTTGAACTTCGCGACAAAAGCGGCGAATTGCTTAGCCTTCAGGCGCTGCATGAAAATGTCATCCATTCCATTCGCAGCGCTCTTATCACCACCGATCTTGAAGGCCGCATCACTCTGATGAATGCTCCCGGACAAAAAGTTCTGGAGCGAACAGCATCGTCGGTTTACGGGCGGCACATTTCTGAGCTCTTTCTGGACCGGCTTCCCAACATAGACTCACTTTCCGTTCAATGTGAAGTTCGCGGCCTCACGCCATCGGGCACGGAAAAGACTTTCGATGTAAACGTTACCGCGCTGGTGGTTCCAGAGCAGGGGACCATCGGATACGTTTATACCTTTGAAGACCGCACGGAGCTGCGCCGGCTTGAAGGTGAAGTCCGCCGTCGCGATCGTCTTGCTGCCGTGGGTCGGCTGGCTGCAGGCATCGCCCATGAAATCCGCAATCCGCTTGCCTCAATCGCAGGTTCCATCAACGTGCTGGCTGAAGTGACTCCATTCAATGAAGAACAGAAAACGCTGGTCAACATCATCACTCGGGAGTCCACGCGGCTCAACGCTATCATTTCTGATTTTCTGGTGTATTCCCGCGAAAAAAGTTTCAAGTTCTCGCGCATGGATCTGATTCCGCTGATTGAAGATGCGCTGGTGCTTCTGGCCAATCGTTCGCAGACCAAAGATCTCACTATCGTGCGCGATTATGCCGTGTCCAATGCGTATGCTGCGGTTGACGCTGACAGGATCAAGCAGGTGCTCTGGAACCTGCTGGAAAACGCTGTTCGCGCCATGCAAGGCAAAGGGACCATCACTGTGTCGGTGCGCGCTGCAGGCGATTTCCTGCGCGTCGGCATTCGTGATACCGGCCCGGGCATTCCACCAAACCTGACAGAGAAAATCTTTGAGCCTTTCCAATCTCAGTTTGAAGGCGGTACCGGCCTGGGATTGGCAATCGTGTATCAGATCGTGCAGGCCCATGGGGCCAGAATTTTTGCCCAGTCAACTTTGGGCAGTGGAGCGGAGTTTATTTTGGAAATCCTTCATGCCAGGGCCGCCGCAGTCGAGTTTGACGATGTCCCGATGAAACAGGAGGTCTCACATGGCTAGCATTCTTGTCTGTGATGACCAGCGCTCGATTTGTGAAATGCTGGACATTTCACTGCGCAAAGAAGGTCATCGCGTTGAGACGGTGAACGGCGGCGACGCGGCAAAAAAGAAGCTTAGCTCCGCCAATTATGAACTCTTGATCACCGATATCAAGATGCCGCAGACCGATGGCATTGAAGTGCTGCGCTTTGCGCGCCAGTCATCGCCGGACACTTCCGTGATTCTCATCACCGCCGTTGAAGATTATGAAGCAGCCGTGCAGGCAGTAAAAGGCGGAGCATTTGACTACATCCATAAAGGCCCCGGCCTGCTGGAAGAGCTAAAGCTCGCCGTGGGACGCGCCCTGGAAACGCTGGGGCTTCAGCGGGAAAACTTTGCTTTCAAGCGTGACGCCGCAAGCCGCAACTCGCTTGAGAACTTTATCGGCAGCAGCCCGGTCATTGAAAAACTGAAAACCACAATCCGTACTGTTGCGCCCACCGCAAGCACAGTGCTGATCTATGGTGAAAGCGGTACCGGCAAAGAACTGGTGGCGCGCGCCGTGCATGCCTGTTCCACTCGGGCTTCAGATCCGTTTGTTTCCATCAACTGCGGCGCGTTCCCGGAAACGCTGCTGGAAAGCGAACTCTTTGGATACGTGAAAGGCGCTTTCACCGGCGCCAGCCAGAATAAGCGCGGCCTTTTTGAAGTGGCCAGCGGTGGGACCATCTTTCTCGATGAAATAGGTGAGATGAGCCTGTCCATGCAGGTCAAGCTGCTGCGTGTTCTCCAGGAGCGGACCATCCGTCCCGTTGGCGGAACACAGGAAACGCCTGTGGATGTGCGCGTGATCGCGGCCACCAATCGTGATCTGCGAGAGATGATCGCCAATGGCACGTTCCGTGAAGACCTTTATTATCGTGTAAGTGTAATTCCCATCCAGGTGCCGCCGCTGCGTGAACGCCGTGATGACATTGAGCTTTTGGCCAATCACTTTCTGAAGAAATATTCCGTCGCCGCGCAAAAGAGCATCCTGCGCATTTCGCAGGAATCGCTTGACGCTCTTAAGGCATTTGAGTGGCCCGGCAACGTGCGACAGCTGGAAAACACCATTGAGCGTGCCGTAGCCATGGAAACCGGCAATGAACTTAGGGTTGATCTTGAGGCTGACCGTCCGCGCGCACGCGCCGTAGCCGCCTCCAGCAACGGCCACAGCAGCCCGGACGTTCCCAGCGATGGAATTGATTTTGAAAAATACGTCGCCGGCATCGAGCGTTCGCTGATTGAATCAGCCCTGCAACAATCCGGAGGCGTACAGATCCGCGCCGCCGAGTTGTTGAAGGTTTCTTATCGATCATTCAGGCATTTGCTGAAGAAGTACGATATCTAGTTTTTGGTTTTGCGAGCGTTTTTCTGAAATCCCGAGGCGTAGCGAGGGACCCATATAGGCCTCTATGCAGCCGTAGGACGCACTATTCTTTGGGCTCTTTCACTACGATATTCTTTGCCGATTCAATGCATGCGGCCTGCATCCATCCTCTTCGTTTCGGTTCCAAAGGACAAACCTCGAAGTCGGCGAGAACCTGATTGCTGAAAAACACAAATCTCTCTTGAATGTTTGCAGGAAGTTCCGGGTTTTCATTATCCAGACTCCGCCCGTCAACGGAGGGTCCACTATAAATACCCATCAGTCGGGAAGTTCCGATCTTCCATAAGCGGATTTCCGGTGTGCCGTTATAAGCTGACAGCCTGCCGTGGATCCAGTAGCACGAGACTGCATTTGCCGGTGTCTTGCACGGGATCTTCCGTTTCGAAGCGTCACGAGCTCCCAAAATGGCGAAACCGGCGATGAAGGAGAACAGCAATACGCGTCTCATGGCTGTAAAAATAGCGCGTATTCGCTCAGGAGACAAACAAAACGCAATCTACCAGCGCCTTTGCTATTGCCAGTTCCAATTGCTGGTTCCTGCTATGCTGATTTCGCCTTCAGCCCTTCCAGAAACGCCGCAACCTCTGCCGCTTCCTGTCCGCCCTTCTGCGCATGGACCATCAGTGGGATGCCGTGCGGCCCTTTTGAATCTGCCAGGTGAGGGAATGCCGTTAGCATCGGCTTGACCACGTCCAGGCGTCCGAGCATCGCGGCCACAAACAGGTCGAAGCGCCCGCCCTGGCTGATCAGAAACAGAGCGATGTCCCGGCGCCCCATATGTCCCGCGCCGCCAATGGCCATCTCAAAATCGCCCCCATCCCAATCCCATGTGGCATTCAGCAGGTTAGGAGTTTCCGCCAGCATGGCCTTTGTTTTGTCGAGATCAAAGTGCGCCGATACTACAAATTCCTTCACCATCTCCGGCTTCAGCGGATCAGGCTTCGGCTTACTGGCGGTCGCGTTTGCTGGTGGAACTTGCTGGGTGCCTGACGCCCCAGTTGTCGTCGCACCTGTGCTTTGCGCGAACAGTAATCTCTCCGGATAAAGCGCCAGGCCCGCAGCCGCCCCTGAACGGATCAGAAAATTCCTGCGATTCGTGATGACCTTTGTATCCTGCTTCATCGTGGCCTCCAGTTGTTCGACTCCGCGTGCTGCAAAACGAAAGCGCCAAGGCAGACAGCAATTTGCAATTGCCAACTAGCCCAAGGAAAAACTTGCCGCCAATCAACGCTCCGCACGCGAGTCATACTTCTAGCTATTGATTCGTGCTCATTGGCGGAATTCGCGGCCAATTTCTTCCTGATCTGCGTCCATCAGCGAAAGTCTGCGGCGACGTTCTTGGTTTGCGTGCCGATTGACCAGTTTCTTTGCGGCTTCGCGACCTTTGCGGTAAAGGGGTTTAGGCTAATTGCCAATTGCTGATCGCTAGGGATTCTTCGGCTTCGGCCGCGCGTAGTTGTCCATCTCGGCAGTCCATTTCAGGAAGCGGCGCAGCTGTTTTCTTTCCCGCACCATGAATCCCCAGAACTCCACAAACCCGATCTTGTCCATCTTCAGGCCGGAATATGTTTCCATCCGCCAGCGCAGATAAGGGCTGCGCCACGGGGCAAGGCGATGTCCACGGGTTGAGTTCCACAAAAATCGTAAAAGTTCGCGCACGTGGTATTGAGTATAAACAACCGGCTGGCCTTGGCGCTTCCCCGTTTCTCGGCCGCCACGGCTAGCGCGGAAGCTTTTTCTCATTCACTTCCGACTCGCATTTTTGAGATACTCTGATTCATATGCAAGTTTTGTACGTCGCTCTGCCACATCCCACTTATATCCTTCTCATCATCATTGCCCTGGCCGCTCTCGGATATGTGACGTTCATTCGACCGTACATTCGCGCGCAGCGGCTGGACGCATCTCTCTTACGCATCGCCGACGCTTTTCCCACGCTGCGGACATGCTTCGAGCAATCAGCCTTGCTCAGTAGTGCTCTTCTACTCGAAGAGGCCGATACTGTTGTTGGTGCGGGGACCGGGGTTGTTCACGAACTGGCTCCATCTGTGCCGGTTTCGTCCGGCGGTTCGCCCGAAGATTTACGGAACGCCATGCAGAAGGCGCTGGCCGCGAATCTGAAAGGCCTCTCCATGGGCGCGCTCGACGGGGTGCTGAACGCCATTGAGAAAGAGACGTGCGGCAGCGTCCTCGAATTTTGGCGGCTGGCGGCGCAACATTGGAGAGAGAATCCGCAGGCCGCGCTGGAATCGGTGATGCACGTCGCCAAGGTGGCCGCTGAGGGCTCAATCGTCAACATCGACGGTTTGTTGCAACACTTCGCTGCAGTGGGCGAGGCTCTGAGCAAACACGCAGCCTCGGAGATTTCGGAGAAGTTGCATTGGGCCGCAGCAGCTGGCGCGGGCGAGCCGAGCAGCGTTGGTCATGCCCTTCCTGAGGGGAGCGGGCCCCATCATGACACTATCCCTGACCTGCACAACGAGATCAACGCTGACCCGCATTTCGCAGGCCCGGATCCGGACGGGATCGACGTTGCGGGCGTCGACCCCGATATTGATGGTCTGTCCAGTAGCCTTTTCGACGGGATCGATCCGACGATGCTGTTGGACGGCATCCCGTTGATCACTATTGTAAAGTCAGCCTTTCGCGAAATCCGGCTGCTGTCCTTGGACAAAACTACCGCTGCCGACGCCCTGAAGAACCTCGTTATCGATGTGGGAGCCCGCGCGGCCGGGATTGGCATCGGAGCAGCGATTGGTACGGCCATTCTACCTGGAATCGGCACCATTATTGGCGGTCTTCTTGGCGGTCTGTTCTCAGGAATGGCCGTAAACGAAGTGAAGGCTATCCCTTGCAAAGAGGCTGTCGAGGCCTATCACACCGCCTATGGGATCTACCAATCGGAATTTGCCAGCTCAATCGAGACTTGGTATGGAGCGTTCGAAAAAGCTACAAACGATTCGCGGAAAGAATTCATCGCAAGGTTCTCATCTTTCACGCCGGCTGGCCGGCGGCCGGAAGCTAACCAGATCACTATGCGCCTGATGGATGCCGTGACAGGCGACTACAGCAATGTCGCCAACGAAATCCGTGCGGCCTGCTCTTCTTCTAAACTGATTTCGCAGGATCGCTGGTTTCACCTGCTGGGCGGCGTAGCCATCGAAGGCTCGCTTCGCGTTCGCGCCAAGGCGCTTGCCGACGTTCGCATCGAGCAGATGGAACAAGGCGTGCGCAACATGAGAGCTGTTCAAGGGAATTCCGCTCGTTTGCGCTTTGTGGCCTCGCTTCCGTGCTCGACCCAAGCTAATATCAAAGCCTCTTTTGCCGCTGCATGCGAGAAGGTTGACGAGTTGGTGAAAAGGGTATTCGCCGAATTCCAAATCTGGATCAGCGCCGCTCGGATCTCCCAGGCGAAAGCATTCAAAGAGACTGCGGACGTGATTGCCAAGCAGCGGAAGCGCCACCAAGACTTGGCCTCAGTGTGGGAGAGTAGGCTTAAAGCGAAGGCGGCCGAGGCTAAGCGCGAGTGCGAGAAGCTGGGCGGATAGGCTCCGATTCCGATTCAGATCACGGACTTACACTGAACTCACACTACGCAATCATCACCGTCACTTCACTCCCTTTGTCCGCGACCGCCACGCGTGAAGCTGCTGCTTTATTTGCTGAAATTTCCAGAAAGCCCGTACTGCCCAGCAGTGCAAACAACTCTCCTGGCGCTCCTTCAGAGTAGCTGGAAACAAGCTTTGTGACTTCAGCTTTGCCCACGGTGATTTTGAAAGACTTAGACGATCCGTCAAAAATCTGGGGAATATCTTTTGGCGAGATGTTGGTAATCAGGTTGCCGAACTTATCGGTCTTAAGGACCAGGCCTTTCCATGAATTTTCAGCAGTGGCTTTGGGCCTGGGCGCAAGAAAGCGCACATAATCGGTAATTTCTTCTCCAAACTTAGCCGTATCAACACCTTTGCTCAGATAAGCTGCAACCGGCGCGAAAATATCGCGGCCATGAAAGGTCTTGCTGATCGGATTATGGAAATAATGGTCTGAAGTTATGTGGCGGACGCTCACGCGCTCCTCGCGCTCATAGACTAAAGACAGCACACCGTTATCGGGCGCTACAAAAACGTATTGGCCAATCGTTGCAATAATCGGTCTGCGTGGGCCACCTACGCCGGGATCCACCACGACCACATGTACAGTGTCCTTGGGAAAGTAGTGGTATGCCTGTGAGACAGCAAGCGCGCCGTCCAGAACGTCAAAGGACTGCACGGCATTGGTGATGTCAACTACCTGTGCTGTTGGATTAATGCTGTAAATAACCCCTTTCATTGCACCCACATAATGCTCGGTCAAACCGAAGTCAGTTGTGAGCGTAATCATTCTTTGAAAAGGCACTAAATTCTCCCTGATGTGGTTGGAAAGGCTTCCCGCGAAGGTATCGCGTGGCTTCTATTCAAGTCAAGCCAGCGTAGTTCTTTGGGTAATAGTGTGAGAACACGCAAAAGTGCTATGCCTGTCGTTACTACGATTACTGTAATCAATGTTCTGAAATTGGAAATTTTTAACTTAAAACGTAAAAAAATTTGAGCCATCAGTTACCTTGCGAACTGTAGTTAACTTTGTAAAGCGGACACCGTTAGCGGCGGGGACCACGCACCTCTTTATTTAAAGCAAGAAAAATAATCGAGCTGACCTGTGCACTTGCGCGGGCCTTAGGTATTTTTCGCCGCGACGATTCCGGAAGTCACCTTTCTTTGCCAAGGACAGAATATATGGCTTCCAGAGTTACGGAAAGGGAATCTATGTCGAGTGCAGTACGGGCCATTCGCGAAGATGTTTCTCCAGCTGAATCCTTGTTCTTATTGATCGTCGATGCAGATCGCTGGGCCAGAGATCTATCCCGGGAAGTTGCAGGCAGTATGGGATTCAAGGTTTACACGGCTGACAATACCCGCGCCGCGTTGCGCCAGATGGAAATGCAGCCTGTCGATGTGGTACTGCTCGATGTCCGCCAGTCGAGCCAGGACGGTATCGATCTACTCGCAAAATTCAAGGAAATGCACCCTCAGACCGAAATCATTATGGTCAGCGGCCACGCCACGGTTGATTCCGTGGTAACCGCCATGAAGAGTGGCGCGTGCGACTTTATTCGCAAGCCATTCAAAGGCGAAGAACTGAAGGCACTGCTTACCCGCGCCGCAGGACGCCTCCGCAATTCATTGGAAGATCGTATGTCTCGCGAACATTTACAGGTCAATACTGGCGATAATCACGGCATGCTCGGGCATTCGCCGGAAATGCAGAAGTTGTATCGCATTATCAATAAGGTAGCTACCAGCACGCACCCTGTTTTGGTTCAGGGTGAAAGTGGCACTGGCAAGGAAACGGTTGGCCGGGCCATTCACGCCAGCGGACCTTTCCACGACCATCCTTTCCTGCTGGTGGATTGCGCTGCCACAGCCAATGGCGCTTTAGAAAATCAACTGTTTGGCCCCATTAAATCAGCCAACGGCTTTGGAAAATCCAAGGAAGGCTCGTTTGCTCTGAACAGCGGAGGAACTATTTTCTTCGATGAAATCGGGGAAATGCCTCTTGATATTCAGGGCAAATTGGTTCGCGCCTTGCAGGAAAGAGAGTTTCAGGTTCTGGGCAACGGCAAGTCTATTCCTGTCGACGTGCGCATTGTGGCTTCTACCAGCCGTGATATGGAAACAGCGGTCCAGCAGGGGACTTTCCGCCGCGATCTGTTCTTCCGCCTCAACGTGGTGGGACTCCGCTTGCCGCCGTTGCGTGAGCGTAAGGAAGACATTCGTCCCTTGGCGGAGAATTTTCTTGAGCGCGTTGGCCATGCCCGGCGTGTGCAGTACTCCATCAATCCTGACGCCCTGAAACTGCTCCAGATGTATGAGTGGCCAGGGAATGTGCGTGAACTGGAAAACTGTCTGGAGCGCGCCGTGGCCATGAGTGCTGGGTCAGTATTGCAAGCCACTGACTTTCCACCTCATATACGGTCGGCGGCCCTGCGGATCGCGGAGCCAAGCAAGCAATCCCGGATCCTGCCGCTGGCTGAATTGGAAAAGCAGGCCATCATCGATGCCTTGCGGCAGCTCAATGGCGATAAACTCATGACTGCGCGAGCGCTTGGTATCGGCAAGACCACTTTGTATCGCAAGCTGAAAGAATACGGGATCAGCCACTGGTCTGCGTCGCCCCTGCCTGCCCCGGTCAGTTAGGTATTTCGGGTAGGAAAAACCTTTCCTACCCGCATGGGCTTGCCGCGTGCATCTAATACTGCGGGCTGGAGTTCCCTCCAGCCTCGCGGTAAGCTCCTGCTTTCCAGAAAACATATTGTTCAGAGACAACTCCGATCTGAAACGCTGCTTCTCACCTTTTGGTGGTTGTCTGAGTTTTCTCATTTGAAGGGGTATCTATGCTTTGGACGATTTTTGCAATCCTCATCATCCTTTGGCTTCTGGGCTGGGGATTCCATGTGGCTGGCGGTCTGATCCATCTTTTGCTTGTGATCGCTTTGGTTGTTGCCGTTATCAACCTGGTCACGGGACGCAGGGCTGTCTAGCATTTTCAGGGCGCGCCTCACGATTTGGCCAAAAGTTCTGAAGAGGGGGAGTGGGCTGCACGTCATGGCAGTTCCTCCCTCTTTTTGCGCCCTAAGCTCCTGCCTTCAGCCTGGGTTGAGAGAGAAGCCGCTTCTTTGCGTCATGTATCCGAATTTAAAGGACATCCTAAGTACCTCGCACCGAGTCTAAATCTCGTAAGCTGCAAGAACAGCGGAAAATTGGTAGTCAACCGATGGTGACAACGCGCGCGAACATGCTGGGAGTCGATGAGGCTCCGAATCTTGACAGCGACCAGGAACTCACACGTCGTATCGCGGAAAAAGGTGATTGGTTCCACAACATCAACCTGAATGGCGTTTGGACCGCGCCAGGGCACTTCCTGGGTGATTTTCCTAACGTCAAGTGGAAGCACATTGCTCCCGCGCTGCCTACGGATTTGTCCGGCGCAAGCGTGCTCGATATTGGATGCAATGGCGGGTTCTATTCCATTGAACTAAAAAAAAGAGGCGCCAGCCGCGTTCTGGGCGTGGATGTGGACGACCGTTACCTTGAACAAGCTCGCTTTGCTTCCCAGATTCTGGGGCTGGATATCGAATTCGCCAAGTGCTCCGTTTATGACGTGGATTCCATTGCCGGGCAATTCGATTTTGTGCTGTTTATGGGTGTTTTTTATCATTTGCGCTATCCTTTGTTCGCCCTGGATAAAGTCATCAAGAAAGTCGGGCATAGCTTAATATTCCAGACTATGATTCGCGGCTCTCTTATCAGTCCTGAACTCCGCGAGGATTATCATTTCTGGAACATGGAGATATTCAAGGACCCTGATTTTCCCTGTATGTACTTTATTGAAAAGAATTATGCGGGCGATCCCACCAACTGGTGGATTCCCAATCATGGCGCAATGGAAGGAATGCTGCGCAGTTCAGGTCTGCAAATCATCTCTCATCCTGAGCAGGAAACCTGGATCTGCGCTCCGTCCCACGTCACCAAGGACGACGGGAAATATCTCTTAGACCACGAATTAGCGGGCACCCTGTAACCTGGCCCGGCTCTGTACAAAGGTGCATGCATGGTTGAAGCAGTCATGTTGTGGAATGAGCCAAATAATCTTTCTCATTGGGATTTCAAGCTCGATCCTGATTGGAAGATGTTTGCAAAAATGGTGATCGCTGCCAGTAAGGCCATTCGCCGGGAGAATCCTGAACTGCCCATAGCCCTTGGCGGCATCTCTCCCGTAGACCCTCATTTTATTCAGCTGCTCGGCTCTTACGGAGTGCTGGATGCAGTGGATGTGGTTTCCGTACACGGCTTTCCGCTGGACTGGAACCATTGGCAACTTCAGGATTGGCCGAAAAAGATTGACGAAATCCGTGCTGTCACTGGCAAGCCCGTCTGGGTTTCAGAGGCGGGCGTTTCTTCTTTTGGCGCTGAAGAAGTGCAGGTATTTGGTCTCAAGCGCACAGCTGAACTGCTGTTGCCGATTGTGGACCGCGTGCACTGGTATAGCCTTCTTGACCTGCCGGCTACGTGGTCAGCCACAACGCGCCATAAAGAAGCTGAAGGCAGCGCTTATTATCGCCATTACTACATGGGACTTCTGCGTGAAGACGGTTCGCCCAAGCTGGCTGCAGATTCCTTTCCAAAGGGAATGGGCATCTGCCAATGGTTTCACTATGAAGACCCGCGTCTCGATCTCGCTGTCGATTGGCTAAAGCGCCTGGGCGTAAAGTACCTGCGCACCGGCGTAAGCTGGGCGGATTGGTACCGTGAAAACGCTGAAGCATGGTTTGATCGCCAGATGCAGGCGCTGGAGCCGTTTAATACCACTCTGACGCTGTGTTTCACTCCGGAGCACATGGGCATTGCTCCCCATTACACCAGTCCGCCAAAACGCGCTGAAGACTTTGCCGAGTTCGCGGTTTGGGCCGTGGGCAAGTACGCCGCGGCAAAAAAAGACAATCAAGTTCTGATAGGAGCCAGGTAAGAAATGGCAAAAAATATTCTCATCACCGGCGGAGCAGGGTTTGTAGGATCGCACCTTGCTGACGCCCTGCTGGCCGCTGGCCACCACGTTCGTATTTTTGACAACCTTACTGGCCAGGTCCATGTCGAGGGCATCCCTGAATATTTGCCCGAAGACGCTGAATTCATGCAAGGCGATGTTCGGGATTCGGCAGCCGTGCGGCGAGCGTTGACCGGCATCGATGTAGTATTTCACATGGCGGCAGCCGTGGGCGTGGGCCAGTCAATGTATGAGATTGAGCGTTACATGGGCTCAAACACGCAGGGCACTGCGGTGCTGCTGCAACAGCTGCTGGACAGCAAGGGCCGGGTGGAGAAGCTGGTGCTGGCTTCGTCCATGTCAATCTACGGAGAAGGAAAATATCTTTGCGCGCAATGCGGAGATGTTGCGCCGCAACTGCGCACAGTGGATCAGCTCAGGCTCAAGCAGTGGGAACCAAACTGTCCAACGTGCGGTGAGGCGCTCACGCCCGTACCTACCGATGAATCCAAGACGCTCCAGTGCAGCTCCATTTACGCTCTATCCAAAAAAGATCAGGAAGAGATGTGCCTGCTCTTCGGGCGCACGTATGATCTGCCGACGGTGGCGTTGCGTTATTTCAATATTTACGGAACGCGACAGGCGCTCTCTAATCCTTATACCGGCGTGGCGGCAATCTTTGCCTCGCGGTTCATGAATGGCAATCCTCCGCTTATCTTTGAAGATGGAGCGCAATTGCGTGACTTCGTAAGCGTGGAAGACGTGGTTCGTGCCAACCTGCTGGCCATGGAATCTTCACAGGCAGATGGCATGGCGCTGAACATTGGATCGGGGGAACCAATTTCGATTCGTGAAGTTGCAGCCGAGCTGGCGCGTGCTATGGATTCGGAGATCGAGGCTGAACTCACGCAGAAATATCGCGCCGGCGATGTCCGCCACTGTTTTGGTGACATTTCCGCAGCGCGCAAATTTCTTGGCTATACGCCTGAAGTGCGCTTCGCCGATGGGCTAAAAGATCTGGTGGAATGGTTGTGCTCCCAGCAGCCGCAGGACCGCGCCGCTGAAGCGGTTGCGCAGCTCAGCGAATTTGGTTTGACCGCCTAGGCAATGAATTTTTGATTAAAGGGGGACGAATGCGGAAGCAGGATACCCGCTCGGTGTTGATTTTTGGAGGAGCAGGCTTTATCGGGTCGAATCTTGCCCACTCCTTGCTTTCCCACACCGATGCGAAGGTACACATTTTTGATAATCTCTCCCGCGCCGGGGTGCACCACAATGTGGAATGGCTCAGGAAGACCGCGGCAAATTCCGGGCGGCTACAGGTAACCGTAGGCGATGTTCGCGATGCTCGGCAGGTGGAAAAAGCCGTTGCCCACGCGAACGAGATCTATCATTTTGCTGCCCAGGTCGCAGTCACCACATCTGTAGCCGATCCTCGGCATGACTTTGAAGTGAATCTTGCCGGGACCTTCAACGTTCTGGACGCTGCGCGCAGGTCCGGCAATCGGCCTTTTATTCTGTTTACGTCCACCAACAAGGTTTATGGTGAGCTTGGTCTTACTTCGCCGGTCATCAGCGGCAAGCGCTATGTAATCCCAATGCAGCAGGGCGTTTCAGAATCACAGCCACTGGACTTCCATTCTCCTTATGGCTGTTCCAAAGGAGCGGCTGACCAGTATGTACGCGACTTCGGACGCATCTACGGCATGCCTACCGTTGTCTTTCGCATGTCTTGCGTAGCCGGGCCACGGCAGTTTGGCACGGAAGACCAGGGCTGGGTGGCCCACTTTGTTTATTCGGCATTGCAGGAAGAGCCAGTCGTTATCTATGGCGATGGTCGGCAGGTGCGCGATGTGCTCTGCGTGGACGATCTCATACGCGCCTTCAATGCCGCGCGCCAGAATATTGAAATCACGCGAACTGAGGTTTACAACATTGGCGGCGGTCCACAGAACTCCATTTCTCTTCTTGAACTGATGGATGAGATCGCTTCGCTGACCGGGCGACCCATGGAATGCGTGCTCAATGAGCGCCGTATTGGCGACCAATTGGTCTATATCACTGATAATGCAAAGATCAAGCGTGACACCGGCTGGAGGCCCGAGATTGGGCTAAAGAAAACGCTGCGGCTTCTGCAGGGATTCTGGGAAGAGAACCATGGAATGCTGGCCAGGAGGCGCAATGCTGCCACAGCTCTACCGTCGTTTGAGCTGGCAACTGAACTTTCCGGGAGGGCGGGATGAAGTTTGCCCTGCTCAATCCCAATTGGGACTTTAGGGGCTCAACCTACTTCGGCTGTCATGACCCGCACACTCCTCTGGAGTTGCTGTTTGCCGCCGATCAACTACTTATTGCGGGGCATGAATCGCTGGTGATCGATGCGCATACCGACAATCTCACCGTTGAGGAATCTCGCAGCCGCCTGGATGCTTTCGCGCCCGATTTCCTGGTAATTCCGACTGCTCCATCTTACCTTTTCTGGCGCTGTCCCCCACCTGAGCTGCGCGTGCCAATGGAATGGTTTAGCGGGTTGCAGAGCGAGGCGGTCAAAGTCGCCGTTGGCCCGCATCCTTCAGCAACGCCCGCCGCTACAATTCGGAAGACCGGCTGTGATGTTGCTCTGCGTGGAGAACCTGACCAGACGCTAGCAGAACTTGCGTGCAAACCGTGGCATGAGATTGTCGGCTGTTGCTTTAAGAAAGACGATGGCAAGTTGCATATCAGCCCCGCCTCAGCGGTAGCTGATATGTCCGCGCTGGGCCCACTTAACTTCAGGAATTACAACGTTGAAGCTCATTGGCATCGCCATCACGTATTTACTAATGACCACGGTCTTGGCGCCGAATTGGAGTTTGCCCGCGGATGTCCCTGGGCCTGTACCTTCTGCAACAAGACGCTCTTCCGCAACAAATTCCGCGAGCGCAGCGTTGATGCCGTGCTCGATGAAGTGGATACGCTGATTGCGCGCGGCGTCCAATACATTTATTTCATCGATGAAATCTTCGGCGTCGGCAAAAACGTATACCGATTGCTGGAAGGAATTGCTGAACGTCCGGTAAAGATCGGCTTCCAGACGCGCATCGATCTCTGGGACGAAGAAACGCTCGATCTTCTGGGCCGCGCACACTGCATTTCCATGGAATGCGGCGTGGAATCCATCACGCATGAAGGCCGTGAAGATCTGAACAAGAATTGCCGCATGGGCACAGGCCGCATTGCGGAATTGCTGGTTTATGCGCGCGGACGCATTCCCTGGGTGCAGGCAAATCTGATTCTCACCGAGCGGGACGACCGCGCGGAGATTCAGCGCTGGCAGGAGGCGTTGAAGCAAAAAGGCGTGTGGGTGAGCGAACCGGTGCCCATGTTCCCCTTTCCGGGCAGTCCTTTGTATACGCAGACTTTTGCCGCGCCGCCGGACGACATGGCCTGGGAGCGCGCCCATCGCCACTACACTTCCATGTTTGCCGGTAAAGGTTACAGCGACATTCAGGAGCAAACGCCGCTGGCGCTTGAGGAATTGGAAACATGCATATCTTAGTCACCGCGGATACTTTGGGCGGTGTTTGGACATACACGCGGGAATTGGTCACGGGGTTGGTGCGTCGTGGTGATCGGGTAACGCTCGTTAGCTTCGGCGATATCCCTACCGCCGCGCAAACTCGCTGGATGGACGGCCTGGCTAATCTCGATTATCGTCCCACGGCTTTCAAGCTGGAATGGATGCTCGATTCAGAAGCCGACATGGAAGCTTCTTCGCAGTATCTTGAGGCCCTCATTGAGGAGAGTCGTCCTGATCTTCTGCATTTCAGCCAGTTCTATTACGGAACTTTGGATTGCGACGTTCCGCGCATCGTGGTCGCGCACAGTGATGTAGTGAGCTGGTGGATGTCAGTCCACCGTCAATTGCCGCCGAAAACTGAATGGCTGCATTGGTATCGTCAGATCGTCACACGCGGATTGCATAGGGCCACAATGGTGGTTGCGCCATCGCGCTGGATGCTGGAACAAGTGAAGCTTCACTACGGCAAGCTTCGCTCCGCTCAGGTAATTCACAATGGCCGCACTCCGGCCCTTTTTAATCCTTACATCAGCAAGCAGGAAACCATCGTTACGTTGGGGCGACTCTGGGATAGCGGCAAGAACGTCTCGCTTCTATTGAAGCGTGAAATGCCCGGCCCAGTGCGCATTGTCGGCTGTGACCGCCATCCCGATTTACAAAATCACTCCTTCGCGGCTGAAACAATCAGGACAAACATTTCTCTCGATCCACAGCAGGACGAGCGGCAGATTACGCAGACGCTGGCGCGCGCGGGAATTTATGCCGCCACTTCACAGTATGAGCCATTTGGTCTTGCGCCGGTGGAAGCGGCCTTTTCACGTTGCGCCATCGTTGCCAGCGATATTCCTTCATTTCGCGAACTCTGGAAGGGCGCCGCAATTTTTTTCCGCGACAATGATCCCGATAGCCTGGCGGAGGCACTGGAAAGTGTACAGCGCGACCATGAGTTTCGTTTGCGCCAGGGCAATCTTGCTCTTCGGCACGCGCGGCAGTATTTCACTGCTGATCGCATGGTGGAAGCCTACAAGAACCTTTATCACAAATTGACTCCCGCTGAGGCCCTTAGCGCATGAGTCAGAAGCTCAGTGTCGCTCTTTTTGCCCATTCCGTTGTCTCGGACTGGAACCATGGCAACGCCCATTTTCTGCGTGGACTGATGCGTGAGCTTGTCCGCATGGGCCACACCGTGTGCTGTTATGAAGAGTTGAGTTCATGGTCGCTCACGAACCTCATGAAACAGGAAGGCGAGCGCGCTATTGAAGCCATTGATTCTTTCCGCCGCGCTTATCCTGAACTCGACATTCGCTTTTACAAGTCGGGTGACGCAGAGTTTCCCCGCTTTCTTGAAGAGGAGCTGAAAGAAACAGACCTCATTTTGTTGCATGAGTGGAATGATCCAAAGGTTGTCAACCAGGTGCTCGCACTGAAGAAGAAATTCGGCTTCATTGCGCTGTTTCATGACAGCCATCATCGTGCTCACACTCGCGCCGGTGAAATCCTTAAATTTGATTTGCATCTGGTGGATGGCGTTCTCGCTTTTGGTGAAGCCATCCGCCGAATTTACGTCGATGGTTTTGGCATAAACCGCGCATGGACGTTTCATGAAGCCGCTGACATCCACCAATTCCATCCTCTGCAGCGCCGCAAAGAAATTGATGTGGTCTGGATCGGCAACTGGGGCGACGATGAACGCGCTGCCGAACTGGACGAGTTCCTGATCCAGCCGGCGCGGGCGCTGCCCGAAATGCGCGTGGTGGCTCACGGTGTTCGCTATCCTGACCATGCGCTGCAAAAGCTGGTAAGCGCAAACGTTGAATATCGCGGTTATCTGCCCAATCTTTTTTCGCCGCAGGTCTATGCGGAAAGCGTGGTCAGCGTGCATATTCCACGCCGTGAATATGCCAATGGCCTGGCTGGTATTCCCACTATCCGTGTGTTTGAGGCCCTGGCTTGCGGCATTCCGCTTGTTTGCTCACCCTGGACGGACCAGGAAAACCTCTTTCGTCCCGGCCAGGACTATCTGGTAGTGCAAGATGGCATTGAGATGACGGAGCAGCTGCGATACCTTCGTCGCGATGGAAAGGCCCGGTACCAGCTTGCCGAGAATGGATTGCAGACGATCCGTGAGCGCCACACATGTGCGCATCGCGCAGAGCAGCTCATGCAAATCTGCCAGGAGATTTCGCGATGAGGATCTTCGTCTTTGGTTCCAGCATCACGTCTTCTTACTGGAATGGAGCGGCGACTTATTATCGCGGCATTTATAAACAGCTTCACGCTTTGGGCCATCGAGTCACATTTGCCGAGCCGGATGCGTATGGCCGCCTGCAAAATCGTGACGCCGGTGATTTCAGCTACGTCAACACTGTTGTTTATAAGGACGCTGAAGAAATTCCCGCGCTGCTGACGCAGGCAGCCGAATGCGATCTGGTGGTCAAGCACAGTGGAGTGGGCGTGTTTGATGAGCTGCTGGAAGAGAAAGTTCTGGCGTGCCGATCCTATAACACTCGGGTCGCTTTCTGGGACGTAGACGCTCCAGCGACTCTTTCACGCGTGGAAACGAATCCTGATGACGCGTTTCGTGCGCTGATTCCCGAATACGATTTTATTTTTACGTATGGCGGCGGCGATCCGGTTGTCGATCACTACCAGCGTTTGGGCGCGGCCAACTGCCATCCAATTTATAACGCGCTCGATCCGGAAACGCACCACCCTGTCCCGCCTGACCCGGCACTGGCCTGCGACCTGTTATTTGTCGGGCACCGCCTGCCGGACCGGGAGCGCCGCGTGCAGGAATTCTTCTTTCGCGCAGCGGACCTCGCGCCGGATCTCCAGTTCGCGTTGGGAGGGGAAGGATGGGGCTGCAAACGGCTTCCTGCCAACGTTCGCTGGATCGGCCATGTTGGCACCCGCGATCACAACCGCGTGAACTGCTCCGCGCGTATGGCCCTGAACATCAATCGCGACTCCATGGCCGGTGTGGGTTTTTCTCCTCCAACGCGCGTCTTTGAAGCTGCGGGCTCCGGGGCGTGCCTGATTACAGATCGTTGGACGGGTATCGAACAGTTCTTTGCTCCGGAAAAAGAGATACTGGTAGCAGGCAGCGCAGAAGAAATTGTTTCCTGGCTGCGCAATATTTCCGCCGGCAGGGCAAGCGAAATTGGTGAGAACATGCGCGCGCGTGCCTTGCGCGATCATACGTATGCTCTGCGCGCCCGGGAAGTGGATGCGATTATTGCGAATGTGCCGGCAGAGTCTGCTGTGCGTTGATTAAAAAAATGTTGCCGGGTGACTTTCATGTCAGCCGCAACGTGTCAAAGCTGATTGCTAATTGCTAACTTATGAAGCTCGCTATTTTCGGTCTTTCGATCACCTCGTCCTGGGGTAACGGACACGCTACCACGTTCCGTGCGCTTTGCCAGGCGCTGCATCGTCGTGGCCATCGCATTGTATTCTTTGAGCACAATGTCGAGTGGTACCAGAACAATCGCGACCTGCCCAATCCTGAGTATTGCGAAGTAAAGATCTTTGAAAATTGGCAAGATGTCCTTCCCGCGGTAAAAACGGAGCTGCGCGATTCCGATGTGGCGATGGTGGGCTCCTATTTTCCTGACGGCATTGCCGCACTGGAAGAGGTGCTTGCGTCGAATGTTTCAATAAAAGCTTTTTACGATATCGATACGCCGATCACGGTTCGCAGTTTGCGTGAACATGGTCGTGCCGATTATCTGCTGAAGTCCCATCTGCCTGAGCTGGGCATTTATTTCAGCTTTACCGGCGGACCGATGCTTCAGCATCTTCAAGAAGATTTTGGAGCGCCATTCGCCGTACCGCTTTATTGCTCGGTTGATTCGGATAAGCACCGTGAGCTTCCTGCTGATCCCAGGTTTGCCTGCGACATGAGTTACATGGGTACTTACGCACCGGATCGCCAGCCTAAGATAGAAGAATTGCTGTGCGCTCCCGCACGGAAATTGCCTGATAGAAAATTCATCGTCGCCGGTCCTCAGTATCCTTCGCACATCCGCTGGCCTGAGAACGTGGAACGCATTATGCACCTCAATCCGCGCCATCATGCCCAGCTTTATAGCTCGTCGCGCATCACATTAAATGTTACCCGGCGAGAGATGGTGCTGGCCGGGTACTCGCCTTCCGTGCGATTGTTTGAGGCCGCAGCTTGCGGCGCCGCGATTGCTTCCGATAATTGGCCTGGCTTGGAAACGTTTTTAACGCCCGGCCGCGAAATTCTTGTGGCCACAGGGTCGGACGACATCGTTCGTTACGTGAAAAGTTATGACGATTCGGAACTCCGGCGAATAGGCCAAGCTGCGCGGGACCGCGTCCTTGCTGCCCACACCAGCGAGGTGCGCGCTCAGGAATTTGAACACGCGCTGGAAATTGCGAGCAGCTCCTCAAAGCAATCCTGCGCCTTGATCACAACTTAAGTAAAGTTTTTACAAATCTCCTCATCACCGCGGTGATCTCTCCACGCTCGGAAATCTGTCGCGAAATGCGCGCCAGAGGTTTTCTGCGGGCCTTAGAACTGGGTTTTGCGCATCACCAGAGTTGGATTCGGCATCTTACTATTGTTCAATAAAAATATGAGAGTAGCCCTTATAGCGCCGCCATTCATCGCAGTGCCTCCGAAAAAGTACGGTGGTACAGAATTATTCATCGCAGAATTAGCCCATGGACTCCAGCACAAAGGAGTCGAAGTAGTTGTTTACACCAATGGAGAATCCATGGTCGATGCGCCCATGCGCTGGCTTTACCCTGAAGGCGAGTGGCCTTTGAAGCATGAAGTTGAAGCTTCACTCAAAGGGTTGAACCATTTTGCCTGGGCCATCAGAGATGCCATGGAGCAGGCAGATTTGATCCATGTAAACAGTGCTCCTGGATTGAGCTATGCCCGGTTTATTGATGTGCCCATGGTTCACACAGTGCATCATGCCTTTGACCAGTCGCTGGCGGAGTTTTATCAGTCGTACCCGGATGTTTCTTATGTAACCATCAGTGACTTTCAGCGGGAAAAGCTAAACATGCCGGACATGAGGACGATTCACCACGGAATCGATCCTTCACTATATGTTGTGCCCGATGGAAAAAGAGAATACCTTAGCTTTTTGGGAAGAATAGCGCCTCCCAAAGGCACTCATTTGGCAATTGAAATTGCCAAGAAATCCGGTATCCCACTCAAGATTGCGGGTGAAATTCAGCCTATCAATAAACAGTACTGGGAAACCAAGGTCAAGCCACATGTTGACGGTAAATTCATAGAATATGTAGGCCCGGTGGGAATGGAAGAGAAGGCGGAGCTGCTTGGGAAATCGCGCGCCATGCTTTTTCCCGTGCAATGGGACGAGCCTTTTGGCCTTGTCATGATTGAAGCCATGGCCTGTGGAACTCCGGTTTTAGCCATGCCGGGTGGATCTGTTGCAGAAGTAGTCAAGGAAGGTGTAAGCGGGAACGTGCGCAAGACGGCGGATGAACTGGCGGAATGCGCCCGCAATCTTGATATTCCGGCGCCCATTGTTCGCGGTTATATGGAAGAATTTTTCTCCGTGAAGCGGATGACCCAGGACTACATCAATCTTTATTCAGAAATTCTGCGTGATGGCGTGGCTGAAGCGGAGCAGATTGTGGCATGAGCGCTAAACTCCTGATAGCCCACTCTGAACTGGTAGAGATACCTTCGCCATATCCAGAGCCGCGTCTGGTGTACCAGAATGCGGAGCCGCGCAAGGTCAACAATCTTACCCTGATCGATGGCAAGACGTTTCTCTCCACCACTGTTTCCGGGGACATCATGCCGCCCGGCGCGCCCGATGTTGGCTTCTTTCATGACGATACCCGTTTTCTCAGCCGATTGGAGCTTCGCGTGGATGGATACCGCACCGTGGTGCTTTCATCCAGCACGGAACAGACTTTTGCTTCGCAGATTGAGCTCACCACCGGCAAGAGCACCATGCGTGAAACGTATGAGATTCCTGAGAACACGGTCCATATCCGCCGGGAGCAACTGCTTTCCTCTGAAACGCTATTTGATAATTTTTCTTTTGAAAATTTCAACTTCCAGGAGCTTGAGCTCAATATTGAACTAGCTTATGAAGCCGATTTCATGGACGTCTTCCAGGTGCGCGGTGTTGCGCGGGAAAAGTTAGGCCATTATTTCCTGCCAGTCGTGCGGCATGATTCCATCGTGTTTCATTACTGTGGTCGCGATGCTGTTGCCCGCGAAACGATCATTCATCTTTCTCCACAGCCGGATACCGTGGACGGCACCACAGCACGGTGGAAGCTGCGCCTGCCGCCTTTCAAGCGTTTTCAATTGCAAACCACCATTGTCCCGCAGGTAGAAGGCAAGCGCTCGCGCTCAACGAAGCCCGATTTTGCGCTGCAATTGCGCTTGCGTCGTGAAGCAATTGCGGATTGGGCATCGCACTCTACCAGCTTCAGCGCCGGCAACAGCGTATTCAGTGAGATGGTGGACACCTGCAAAGCCGATTTTCACGCATTGCAGATTCCTGAAGCCAAAGAGCGTGTCATCGCGGCCGGCATTCCGTGGTTCGCCACCATGTTTGGCCGCGACTCCATCATTGCCGCCTACCAGTCACTCATGTTGAACCCGCGCCTGGCGGCTGAAACGTTGCGCGTGCTAGCTAAGCTTCAAGGCAAGGAGAAAAACGACTGGCGCGACGAAGAGCCCGGCAAGATTCTGCACGAGTATCGTGAAGGAGAAATGACCCGTGCGGGCGAAATGCCGTTTGGCCCGTATTACGGATCTGTGGATGCAACGCCGCTCTGGCTCATCCTGTTGAGTGAAACCTTTAATTGGACCGCCGACGAGCAGTTGGTGAAAGACCTGCTCCCGAACGCTTATCGCGCTTTGGAATGGATTGATTCTTACGGCGATCTTGATGGTGATGGCTTTATCGAATATCAGCGCCGCTCACCCAAAGGGTTGGCTAACCAGGGCTGGAAGGATTCATGGGATGCCATCATGCATCATGATGGCGAAGTTGCCAAATCTCCTATCGCATTGTGTGAAGTGCAGGGCTACGTCTATGAGGCCAAGTACAGAATGGCCTCTCTCATGCGCTCTTTTGGGGACATCAAGACCGCAGACAGGCTGAAGAAGGAATCCGCGGAAATGGCACGGCGTTTTGAAAAAGCTTTCTGGATGCCCAAGCTCAGCTTTTATGCAATGGCCCTGGATCGCGACAAACGGCAGACGCAGGTCATTTCATCGAATGCCGGCCACCTGCTTTTTACCCGGATGCTGCCGCAGGACCGCGCCAAGGCAGTAACCCAACGTTTCATGCGCGACGACATGTTTTCCGGCTGGGGCTGGCGCACCATGTCCCGCGAAGAGCGCATTTTCAACCCCCTCAGCTATCATCGTGGGTCCATATGGCCACATGACAATTCGCTCATCGCTCATGGCATGGCTCTCTATGAATTCCGCGAGCCGGCCAATCAGCTGTTCACCGCGCTCTACCAGGCTGCGTTGAATTTCCGCGATTATCGCCTTCCTGAGCTTTTCTGCGGCATTGAGCGACGAGAACATGATGAGCCTGTGCAATATCCTGTCTCGTGTTCGCCGCAGGCCTGGGCGTCCGGCTCAATATTTCTCATTCTTATGTCGGTGCTCGGTATCCGTCCCAGTGCCCAAAGACGAGAGTTGAATATTGTGAACCCCGCGCTGCCGGAGTTTCTGGAGCATCTCAGCATCCGTAACATGCAGGTTGGCGGCAGCCGCGTGGGACTCGATTTTACGCGTCGCGGAGACCGCACCTTCTGTAACGTAGTGGACATTGAAGGCGACAAGCTGCTGGTGAACGTTGCGTTTAAGAAGCGATGAACTGTGTTTCTGAAATCCCGAATGCGAGTTTTTGCGCATGAGGGATCGCTACTCCCTTTCAGACTACCGATAGTAACAAGTTACTTTTTTCAAACTTGTGCCAATTTGAAACCCCTCGTAGTTATAGGGTTCCTCGCTGCCGCTCGGGATTTCAGAAACGTGATAGATTGTTTAGCGTGGAACTTTCCCGGAGGAAACTGAATGGCAATCAATATTCTAATCAAAAAGACCGGTCCTTACGTTGTCAGCGGAGACCTGAGTCAGTTGGAAATCGCTGATGCTGATGGCAAAAAAGTAGACATCAGCGGGAGACAGGCGATCGCGTTGTGCCGCTGCGGCGCATCCACAAATAAGCCATTCTGTGACGGAACTCATTCCAAGATCGGCTTCCTGGCGGCTGAATCTGCCGTAAAAAACGAAGGATAGGCTGCTCATCATTCGTTAAGGGCCAACTGGATGAGGTGAGTTCGCTCTTCGGTTTCAGCTACTTACGCGCGCCATTCTCTTTGCGATTACCAAAGCCCAGTCACGTCCCGCATCTCGGGAAAACCGGCAAATCCCAGTAAGCTTTGTTTCCATGCTGATGGTTTTGGTCGCGCGTGTGCCGTTTACTACGTTGCTGGAATACATTCCTGTGGCGGCCACCATTGTGACCACCATCCTGAGCGTGGTGTTGGCGCGGGCCACGCTGCGCTATGCCAAGGCTGCCGATCGCGGACTTGAACTTTCCCGCGAGCAGTTTGAACGCGAATGGGCGCCCGAGCTGCATGTCCGGCTGGAACGCGCATCCACCGCCGACGCAAAAATTGTGATCACTAACCTGGCGCGCGCTGCCGTACTGCTCCAGCTTGTACAACTGCGCACCATGACGCATGCCATGCCGTTTGAGCGCCAGTACCTCAACGATCCGCTGGTGGGCGGCAACACGTGGACGCAGCACATCGGTGAACGCATCCTGGCCATTACCGGAAATGATTTTGAAGGCACAATCGCGGCTTCAGTGAGTTTTTATTCCGCTGGACGTCTTTATAAGAGCGATTGGTTCCGTTTCGATGTTGAGATTCAGCGTGGACGATTTGAGAAGATCGACCCGGTTACCCTGCCCGCGCGTCGCGTTCGCGTGCTGGCCACGCGCCAGGCAGATAAATTCCGCCGCCAGATGGTCAAGGACGTAGTGCACGAAGCGGTGGGAACCAAACGTGACAGGGGAGACTTCGAATAAGCTTGGTGGATGGCGGCGATTTTCCGTTGCCATGCTACAATCCTCGGCCTTGAATAAACGCAAGGACAGATAACTCCATGGACAATTTGCCTCCCACAAGCCCAACGAGGGTTGTGGCATTTACAAAATTCTTCAGAACCTACATGAATTTGTGGACGGTAGTTGTCGCTGCGTTGCCGATTCCGGTGACACAGCTTCATTGGATCCCCACCTTCAGTGCGCTAGCCGGCTTTCTGTCCGTCTATACCTCCTTGTTCTCCTTTCTGCTACTGGCGACAATTTTCTATAACCGGCACTCGATTGCCCGCTGGTGGTTTAAGGACTTCCTGGCCGGTAAACAAGCTTTTAGGGCGAAAT
>DASXKZ010000108.1:0-8263 GCA_036496525.1 Candidatus Angelobacter sp. | reverse complement strand
TTTCGGGACAGCGATACTCTCTGGTCCTTTGCCAAACGTCATCCCGAAGGGCGTGAGCGAGCCCGCGCAGTCTTCAGCGGGCGAGTAGCCCTAAGGGACCTTGTGTCTGTAGATTCGACAAGGCGCAAGCTCTCTCTCCTACTCGCACGCTGAAGAGAACGCGTGCTCGCTAACGGCGCTTAACGGAGATCGGGATGACTGGGTAAAGGGGCATCCGAAAGAATCGCGTTGCTTCAGATTTTCGATTTCGAGCCCATTTATCCACAGCCGGTCCCTTTCTCATGGCAGCGCGAAATGATAAAATTCATAAAATCCACTCCTCGGAGTTCCGATGCAGGCTATCCTTGCGCTGGAAGATGGACGAATCTTCAGCGGCATAGGTCACGGCGCGAAAGGCGAATGCTACGGGGAAGTCGTTTTTAATACTTCCATTACCGGTTACCAGGAAATTTTTACCGATCCTTCTTATGCAGGGCAGATTGTTGTCCTGACCAACCCTCAGATCGGAAATTACGGTACCAATCCAGACGACAACGAAGCCACGCATCCTTATATTGAAGGTCTCGTCGTGCGCGAGTTTTCGCCTATCAGCTCCAACTGGCGCTCACAGCAGGTAACCGACGAATACCTGGAAAAATTCAAGATCCCCGTCATAGCCGATATTGACACGCGCGCTGTCGTTCGCCACCTGCGCACCAACGGCGTGATGCGCGGCGTGATTTCTTCGATTGAAACCGATCCGGAAAAACTCATCGCCAAGGCGCGCGCCCTGCCAAAGATGGACGGCACCGACTTGGCCAAAGTGGTCACGACCAAGCAGCGCTATCAGTGGGAAACCGGTACGCGTTCGCATGAGCCTACGGAAGTTGTCGGCGTAAAAGACCGGCCACCCAGCAAGCACGTGGTGGCTTATGATTTCGGCATCAAGCAAAACATTCTCCGCATGCTTGTCGATCAGGGCTGCCGCGTAACCGTTGTCCCGGCCATGACCAGCGCGGAAGACGTGATGTCTCTCAATCCTGACGGCGTTTTTCTTTCGAACGGCCCAGGCGATCCCGAGCCCTGCACTTACGCCGCCGACAACATCCGCCGCCTTATGGGCAAGACTCCGATCTTCGGCATCTGCCTTGGCCACCAACTGGTCGGATTGGCGCTGGGCGGCAAGACATACAAATTAAAGTTCGGCCACCACGGCGGAAATCATCCGGTAAAGCAGTTGGAGACCGGCAAAATTGAAATCACGGCGCACAATCACAACTTTGCCGTGGACCCGGATTCGCTGAAGGATTCGGAGATCCTGAAAACGCACATCGACCTGAACGACAATACTCTGGAAGGCCTGCGCCATCGCACCCTGCCATTGTTCACGGTGCAGTACCACCCGGAGGCATCGCCCGGTCCGCATGATTCGCACTATCTGTTCAAGGATTTCATGGGGTTGATGGAGGAGTGGAAGAAATAAATGCCACGCCGCAATGACATCGCGAAGATCCTGATCATCGGCTCCGGGCCCATCGTGATTGGCCAGTCTGCCGAGTTCGACTACTCCGGCACGCAGGCCTGCAAGGCGCTCAAGGCTGAAGGCTATGAAGTGGTGCTGGCCAACTCCAACCCGGCCACCATCATGACCGATCCGGAGATGGCGGACCGCACCTACATTGAGCCGCTGACCAAAACATATCTGGAAGAGATCATCCGCCAGGAATCAGAGATGCTTCGCGGACAGCCGGGCAAGTTCGCGCTGCTGCCCACGGTCGGCGGACAGACCGCGCTCAACCTTGCCGTGGAACTGGCAGATTCCGGCGTTCTTGAGAAATATAACGTTGAGTTGATCGGAGCCCAGCTTCGCGCCATCAAGATGGCGGAAGACCGGCTGCTCTTTAAGGACGCCATGACGCGCATCGGGCTCGATGTGCCGAAATCCGCGCTGGTCAACAACCTCAAAGACGGGCTGGACTTTTCCGGCAAGATCGGTTTTCCGCTCATCATCCGGCCGTCATTCACGCTGGGCGGCAGCGGCGGCGGCATTGCCTATAACCGCGAAGAGCTGCTGGAAATCCTGGCCCGCGGCCTTGATCTTTCACCGGTGCATGAAGTGCTGATCGAAGAATCCGTGCTCGGCTGGAAGGAATACGAGCTTGAGGTCATGCGCGACCTGGCCGACAACGTGATCATTGTCTGCTCCATTGAAAATTTTGATCCCATGGGCGTACACACCGGCGATTCAATCACGGTGGCGCCGGCGCAGACACTGACCGACCGCGAATATCAGCACATGCGCGACGCTTCCATCAAGGTGATCCGCGAAATTGGCGTGGAAACCGGCGGATCTAACATCCAATACGGCGTGAACCCGACGAACGGCCGCATGGTTGTGATTGAAATGAACCCGCGTGTCTCGCGTTCGTCTGCGCTGGCTTCAAAAGCGACGGGCTTCCCTATCGCGAAGATCGCGGCCAAACTTGCCGTGGGTTACACGCTGGACGAAATTCCTAACGACATTACCAAGATGACGCCGGCGTGCTTTGAGCCGACCATCGACTATGTGGTGGCAAAGATTCCCAAATGGCAGTTTGAAAAATTTCCCGGCGCCGACGAAGGTCTGGGGCCGCAAATGAAATCCGTGGGCGAGGCCATGGCCATTGGGCGCACCTTTAAAGAAGCGCTGATGAAAGGCATACGATCACTGGAGACGGGTAAAAAAGTAGGGGCAGAAAAAATTGAGCCACGCATTCTTACACAACGCCTGGTCACGCCGCATCCGGAACGCTTGACTTACATTCGTTACGCGCTGCATCAGGGGATGACGGTGAAAGAGCTGCACAAGATGACCAGCATCGATCCCTGGTTCCTTTATCAGCTCAAGGAAATCGCGGCCATGGAAACCGAGTTGGTCAAACTATCGCCTGACTCGCTGACGAAAGAAATCCTTGATAAGGCCGACCGCCTGGGCATTGAAATCACGCCTACTGAAGCCGAGGAGCTGAACCAGTCGCCACAGCTGACGAAAGAAAAACTGCGTCAGGCCAAGCGGCTGGGCATTTCAGACGAGCGGATCGCGCTCTCGATCAAGACGGGCGTGCAAACCGTGCGCCGGATGCGCGAAACGCTGGGCATTCGTCCGGTGTACAAGCTTGTAGATACTTGCGCCGCCGAATTTGAAAGTTATACTCCGTACCTTTATTCGACTTACGAAGAAGAAGACGAAGCGCCGCCAACCGGCAAGAAAAAGATCCTGATCCTGGGCAGCGGCCCCAACCGAATCGGCCAGGGTATTGAGTTTGACTACTGCTGCTGCCACGCCGCCTTTGCCCTGCATGACGATGGTTATGAAACCATCATGGTCAACTGCAATCCGGAAACGGTTTCCACCGACTATGACACCAGTGACCGCCTTTACTTTGAACCGCTCACCTTTGAAGACGTGCTTGCGGTTTACCAGCATGAAACTTCCGGCAGCGCGCCGGTCGGCGTGATCGTGCAATTTGGCGGACAGACGCCGCTGAACCTGGCCTTGCCGCTCAAAGGCGCAGGCGTAACGATCATTGGGACGTCGCCGGAATCGATTGATCTTGCCGAAGACCGCAAACGTTTCGGCAAGCTTCTTGAAGAACTCGACATCCCGCAGCCCCCCGGCGCAATTGCCACCAGCGTTGACGAGGCCGTAGCCGGAGCGCGCAAAGCCGGATACCCGGTGCTGGTGCGTCCTTCCTACGTGCTTGGCGGACGCGCCATGGTAATCGCCTATGACGATGACAGCGTAGTTCGCTACATGAAAGAGGCGGTGGAATATTCGCAGCGGCGACCCGTGCTGGTGGATCATTTCCTGGAAGACGCGGTTGAAGTTGATGTGGATGCGCTCTCTGACGGCGAGGACGTCGTGATCGGCGGAATCATGCAGCATATTGAAGAGGCCGGCATACACTCCGGCGATTCTTCTTGCGTGCTGCCGTCGGTCGGCCTGCGCAAGCCGGTTCTGGACATGATCCGCCAGTACACTTTCAAGCTTGCGCGGGCGTTGAAGGTAGTCGGGCTGATGAACGTCCAGTTCGCGGTCCAGAATGAAAAAGTTTTTGTGATTGAAGTCAATCCGCGTGCTTCACGCACGGTGCCGTATGTTTCCAAAGCCACAGGCATACCGCTGGCCAAGATTGCCGCTCGGCTCATGACCGGCCGCAAGCTGCGCGAGTTCCTACCGGTGAACGTTGAAAAAGAGATCGATCTCGCCACTGGCGCCGGATACTTTGTGAAGTCGCCCGTCTTCCCCTGGAACAAGTTTCCCGGCGTGGACACAGTCCTTGGCCCAGAGATGAAATCCACCGGCGAAGTGATGGGTTCAGCAGACACGTTCGGTGAAGCCTTCGCCAAAGCCCAAATTTCCGCGGGACAAGCGTTGCCTACACAAGGAACGGTTTTTATCAGCGTGATTGACCGCTACAAGCAGGAGTCCATCGAGCTGGCGAAGCGGTTTGTTGAGATGGGATTCAGCCTCGTCGCCACACATGGCACCGCCGATCGCCTGGAACGTGCAGGACTTGCGGTGGACCGGGTCTACAAAGTAAAAGAAGGCCGTCCGAACGTGGTGGACCTGATCAAGGGCGATCGCGTTCAGCTCGTAGTCAACACGCCGCACGGCGCAGAGCCATGGTTCGACGAAAAGGCCATTCGCCGCGCTGCTGTCACCAATCGCATTCCCACCATTACCACCATGGCCGCTGCCTGGGCCGCCGCTGAAGGCATTGCCGCGCTGCAACGTAACGAAGTGAATGTGCGCTCGCTACAGCAGTGGCATGGAGAGAGCGTTCAGCACTCGGCCATCAGCACAGAAAGTAATTAGAACTACTCATCGCAAAGGTCGCGAAGGACGCAAAAGGTCCTGAGAACTTCTTTGCCGTGCCAATGTTGCGGTTAGTCTTGATCAACTTCTCAAATTCCAGAACCACCTGGATTGGATCGCTCATAGACATGACTCCGTCTTAAATTCATAACCACGCTAAACCTGTCGATTAAAGAGAACCGGGCGCGATAGACTAAAATCCTCTTTTCATGTCCGTCGTCAGGAGATCATTCATGCATCGGCACGCCTATATTTTATGCGCTTTGCTTCTGTCAGCCCTCTCTGTCTTTGCGGTATCGCAGGATAAGCCGCTCCGCCCTGTCCATACTTTTTCCATCGTGGCGTTTGATCCGACCACAGGCGAAATGGGAGTGGCGGTCCAGTCGCACTGGTTTGCCGTGGGCGGAGAAGTTCCATGGGCGGAAGCCGGCGTAGGCGCGGTGGCGACGCAATCTTTCATCGACCCCAGCTATGGGCCGCTGGGACTGAACTTGATGCGCGCAGGCAAGAGCGCGCCCGATGCACTGCACGGTTTGCTGATCGCCGATGACGCTTGCAATGTTCGTCAGGTGGCGATGGTGGATACGCAAGGCCGCGTAGCGACTTTCACCGGCGCCAAAGATATAGAGCCTGCGGGTGGAATTGCCGGCGCATTGATTGGAAATCCTTTGGCCATCCAGTGCGGCGGCCAGCCCGGCGGCGCAATGCAAACCGGCAAGAACTATGCCGTCCAAGCCAACCTGATGAGCAATGACCGTATCTGGCCCGCCATGTCCAAAGCCTATGAATCTACTAAAGGCGATCTGGCAGAGCGTATGCTGGCGGCGCTGGATGCCGCTCAGTCTGTCGGAGGCGATGTGCGGGGGAGACAGTCGGCAGCAATTGTGATTGTACCGGCCAAAGGCACGGGCAAGCCGTGGCAGGATTATGTTTTTAATCTGCGTGTGGACGATAGCGCCGAGCCTCTCAAAGAGCTGCGCCGCCTGGTAACGTTGCAGCGCGCTTATAACCATATGAATGCCGGCGATAAAGCAGTTGAGCTGCATGATAATCCCGGCGCTCTGCGTGAATACGGCGCAGCCGAGCGGCTCGTGCCGGACAACGCTGAGATGATTTACTGGCACGCTGTTGCGCTGGCAAATATGGGCCGCGTAGATGAAAGCCTGCTGCTCTTCAAGAAAGTTTTTACCATGGACCGCAACTGGCTTGACCTGACGTCTCGCCTGCCCAAAGCGGGCCTGCTGCCGGATAATCCGCAGTTGATCCAGAAGATTATTACGCAGGGAAAGTAAGGGTTCGCTCATGACATCTGCCTAAATTGAAGGTTAACAAACCGCAGGCAAACTGACGGCACGAAGAGATCCTTATGCCCTTTTGTGGAAAAGCATGTTTTTTCTATATCGAAACTATTGGTACGGATAGATTTAATAGATTGTTTTGAAACTAGTGCAATAGTTTGCACCAGAACGATGTAACTTTTTCGCGTGACATATCTCCCAAAAACATTTCACGAAATCATAGATTAAAGAAAAATTAAAAAGGCTAACTGGGCCAGTCGGCGCTTGACACTGGAAGACAGTGGGCGGAGAATCTTTAACACCTTAGGTGCGGCTCGCCCCATAAGCGCCCAGGTTCGCTTTGGAACGTGATGAGCCCAGAAAGATTTTGGCGGAGAACACATGGACAAGATGGAACCCAGTGCTGTGGCCGAGGCTCGCACTTCCGGTGCCCGGGCGGCCCGTCACGAACTGAATATTCCCCTGCGCTACCGGCTGGAGGGCCAGGATGACTGGGCCCCCGGTGAAGCCATTAACATGAGCGAATCCGGTCTGCTTTTCACGTCAGATCAACTTCTTGAAGTTGACACCAAGGTGCAGATCACCTTTCAGAGCATTGATACGCCGCAGGTAAAGTCGAGCACGCGATTGGCCCGTGTGGTACGGCGCACGCTTAGCAATTGGCCGGAAACGCGCGTGAAATTCGGCGCCAGATTCTGTTCCTGATCGCTTAAATTCGCTTACATTTCATAACAAATTCCATCCGAATGTTGTGCCTGATTCTGCTGCCCCTTGGGGAAATCGGTGTGAGGCATTGTCGTGCTTGAGGATCGCTGCCCCCTCATCGAGTGGCCAGTGTACGAAAAACCACACTTTGCCGGTGCTGCAGGTATCATCTAAGGTACTGAGACAGCGGGCCGTCGTGCAGGTACCTTTAAGTTTGAAGGGACCGGAGGCGGGGCGCGAATCCAGAATCTCAGTTGGCCACCGTTCGGTTGCGATGGTAAAACAGAACCATGAGCTCACAAGACGACCCCAAGGCAAAGCCGCGGTTCGAAAATTTTGGACGCAAGCTGGACGCCGAATTTGGCGGCGCGGCGGAGAAGCTGGAACGCGAGAAAGAGAAAGTCATCACCTACTTGAACAACGAGGTGGTGCCAGCCATCCGTACACATTCCACCAAGGCATTGCGCGTGGCAGCGGAACAGCTCAGCAAGCTGGCCGAGTATATGGAAAAAAATCGCTCGTCCAGCTAGCAGCGCTATTTTTTCTGTTGGCAGTATTAGCTGGCTGCGCGGCGCACCATGAGCCACCGCCGGCCATGCCTGCGCCTCCACCGCCTCCGTCCACTTCAATTCCTCCAGCGCGAATTCCTACTCCTACACCCACACCTGTTCCTTCGCATCCTGCCACGCCCGCTCCCAGGACCAATACCGAAATCACGGTGCCGAAAAATGCCAAGGTCTTATATACCGAAGTGGGTTATGCCAGCTGGTATGGGCCGGGATTTCAAAAGCGCAATGCCGCCAACGGACAGCCGTATGACATGGATGCCATGACAGCCGCGCATCGCACATTGCCGCTGAGTACCATCGCTCGCGTTACGGACGTAAAGACCGGTGATTCAGTTCTGGTGCGCATTACTGACCGCGGCCCATTCGTTGGCGATCGCGTAATTGATCTTTCTCGCGCAGCGGCGCGGCGGCTCAGCGTTTTCCAGAAGGGTGTAGCTCTGGTGCGGATTGAAGTGCTGGAAACGCCTGCCCCAATCAAGGAAGGCGGGCGCTGGTGTGTGCAGATTGGCGCATTTGCCGACGCAAGCGATGCCTCACAACTGAAAGAAAAGCTTACGCGCCGCTATCGCACCGCCAAAGTGCTTCAGTTCACCAGTCCCATGGGCGGAGACTGGCTCCGCATCCGCGTGGCTGAAGACGATAAAAAGCGCGCTGAAGAAGTTATGCGCGAAACTCATACCGACGCTAGCGTTTATCTGGTAAGGCTGGATTGATGCCTAGCAATTAGCAATTGGCAAATAGCAGTTAGCACAGCCAAAGCAGAGCCTGACATTTTCGAAAATGCTCGCGGTCTGCTTCAGCTGAGCTAATTGCTAATGGCTAATTGCCAACTGCTTTACCATTGCTGCGCATGC
>DASXKZ010000107.1:0-28505 GCA_036496525.1 Candidatus Angelobacter sp. | reverse complement strand
TTGGCCTGGCGCGTGGCGGCCTGCTCCACGTTGCGCATCAGTCCTTCCAGGTAGTCGCGAGAACCGGAGATGCTGACCACGCCCAGGGTTGCGCGCTGCCAGAGATCGGTAACATCAATTTCTGCAATGGAGATATTGAACGAATTGCGCAAGCGGTCTTTCAGGCTGCGCAGCACCTGGCGCTTGTCTTTGAGAGAATGCGCGCCTTCAATGCGCAGTTCAATCGTGAGGTAGGCAATGGGCATGGTATTGGTACTTGGTATTTAGTACTTGGTATTTGGCTTGGTTTTCAAGATCGAATAATTTGAGTATCGATGCAGCCGCGATCTTGCAGCCAAATACCAAGTACCAAATACCTACTTGCTTCTTTCCCTCACTTCTTCAGACGTCAGCCCGTAAATCGGTGGCGTTTGAATCCCCAGCATGCCCAGGTAAACATATATCTGGGATCGATGATGCACTTCATGCTCCACCATGGCGCGCAGCCACTTCCAGACTGTAATGGGAGTTCCGCCCGGAGTAATGCATTTTTTCTGCAGGTCTTCCACTGAAAGACCTCTGAAGATCTCCACCGATTCCTGATGTAAGCGGTTGAAGAATGCCATCACGTTTTCCGGACCGTCGGCAAGCTCAGGACCGTGGCCGGGATAGCGGCTGGGCTTAAGCTGCACGTTTTCCGCGTACATATAGCGCTCGATTGTGGCCAGATGGCGGATGATATCGGCAAAGCTGAATTTGCCTTCAGCATAGCGCCAGTCAAATTTATCCTGCGGGATGCAGGCGATGACTTTCAGCGTGCGCTGGCGCACTTTTTCCCAGTAGTCGTTATCCCAGAGAGCGGGAGATTCGTGGGTATTAGTGTTTTTCATACGCAGGGCTACTGCATATCTTTGATGGCTTGCTGGAACTCCTGGCTTTTATATCTTTTTAGGCCCTCAGCAATCAGCTGTCTTAGATCGGCAAAACAAGCTTCGTCAATGGCAGTGAAATTAAAGCAAGCCTTGCCCTGCATGCGCTTTTTGAGCGCCGGAGGGATGGCTTTGATCGCTGCAGGATTGAAATAGAGAAACAGCAGGTGGAAGCTCACGTAATTCTTTCCCGTCCGCACGCCGGCAAAGTAAAGAGGCTTTTTGCGATGGAGGATAGAGGGAGCCTCCAGGTGGTAGTTGCCGGGCTTGTCGGTCTGGACTGCCAGGTCCTTGCCGAGGAACCGCTTCAGTATCTCGCGCAGCGCGGCAAAAACCGGTGCAAGATCGGGCTTTTCAGCTTTGGCGCGCGCGACGGATGTTTTCTCTTTCGCAGGTTTTGCTGCTGGCATAACCGCAGCAGTATAGCGAAGTTATGATGCCCCTAAAAATAAAAATGAGGAGCGGAATTTGCTCCGCTCCTCAGAGTTAGGAGAGATCCTAATCTCGATCTGCGTTGTGGTCGTGATCGCGATCAGGCAAGGACTTCAGGTACTCAACCAGATCACTCTTTTCTCCTGCATTCAGGCCCAGGCTCTTGCAGGAGTCATAGTGATTAACAACGTCCAGCAAGGTGGCAAAGCGGCCGTCGTGATAGAAGCCGCCTTTGGTATGTGTCCACAGGCCATTCAGCGGCGTGGTGCGATAGCGATCGTCCGGTGCGCGGCTGGCTTGGAAATCGTCAATGCATACGTCGGATGCCAGATGCATGTTCCATCCTGCCTCAGTCATCAATGGCTGGAAATGGCAACTGCTACACTGCCCTTTGCCATTGAACACAGCCTTACCGCGCGCTGCGGCCGCGTGATCAAAGCTGTTCGCAGGGGGCGGAGGCGCAGGAAGTGAGAGCTGATAGAACTGCAGCGCACCCAACTTCGAAGTAATCTGGTCATCGGTATTGGTCACGTGCCCAAAACCATTGCGGGCGGCCACGGGAAATTTAACCGGATCATCCAGCCGTGGATCAAAGAAGTTGCCTTTGCCATGCATTTCAAGGTTGGCGACAAAGGCGTTCCAGTACGGCACGGAGCCCCAGCCGGTGTATGTGTGCAGGTTTACGCCGGCAAGCCCAAAGGCCGGAGGAATGAGCGTCGCGGCGGTTTTGCCGTCAGGACGGAACGCATGCCCGTCCATAAATAGCTCAGCGTCAAACTTGCCGGGACCCCAGCTTGCAAGAACGGTTTTCACCGTCGCCACATCCACGCCAAGCACATCGGCAACCGGCTGTAAATTTGGAGAGAGGTCCACAATCGCGCCAACGTTCAAATCGCGGTTGGCCCAGCCATCAAGACGATGACCAATGCCCGGGGCAAACGCATTGTCCACCGTAGAGTGACAGAGCGCGCACTGTATGCCCATGGATTTCAGCGTGCCGTCAGGATTGAAAAATCCAGTCACGCCCACCACTGCATTCAATTGCAGCAATGCCAGGGTAACCGCTGGATCGTTGAGGTCAACTTTGCCTGCAGCGATCTGCTTCACCAGCGCCGGCGGAAGCGCGTCTTGATCAACCTTCAACCCGACGGCCAGCGCTGTTGCCGGGGAGACACCTGGGCCAACGCCGCCGTGCTGTGCGCCTTCAATGGCCTTGTGGAGTTGGAGCGTGTCGCCCCAGAACTGCTGGTCGCCGAACGTGTCATTGCGAAAAATGTTTTTGCCCTGTTGGGCAAGTGATTCATGCTTTTGTTCAGAATAAAGAGTAAAAGCGCCAATAAGCGCAATAGCAATCAAGAGAGGGAGTCTGATTTTTTTCACGGTTTGGGGCCTCGAGTTAGGGGGTTTAGAAAGGCTCACCGGAACAGCCCTTCGATAAGCATTGAGTCGCAAGAAGGCACTTTGGTGACACGCAAATCGCAAATTATTCGCAATGCGATGTAAATACTGAAGATACCCAGCCACTCTCTTTAATGACGCGATAGATCGAACGGTAGTAAACTGGCACGCCGGAGATTGATTATGCCTGCCGCAAAGAAACAACGCGCAAGTTCTGCCTATGACGTTCATCCGGGCATTGCCATGTACCAGAATTCGATCGCTGCCTTAAAACAGAAAACCGGCCGGACGCTGGCGGAATGGGTCACATTCGTGAACAAAGAAGGCCCGGTGACGGAAAAAGAACGCCGCGCGTGGCTCAAGGAAAAGCATGGCATGGGAATGAATTATGCCTGGTGGATTGCCGAGCAATCGCTAGGCAAGGGCGATGATGGCACTCCGGAGACTTATCTCAAGAACGCAGAAGAGTATGTGCAAAAGATGTATTCCGGCGCTAAAGAAGTTTTGCGGCCAATCTTTAACGAGCTACTGCTACTGGGGCGCAGCATGGGCTCGGATGTGAAAGTCTGTCCCTGCCAGACCATGGTGCCGCTCTACCGCAAGCACGTATTCGCGCAGATCAAACCGACGACACGCACGCGCATCGACCTGGGACTGGCGCTCAAGGACACCAAAGTTCCAAAACGGCTCATCGATACCGGAGGTCTCGCAAAGAAAGACCGCATCACGCATCGGATTGAGATTACATCGCTCAAAGACATCGATGCTGAAGTGAAGAAGTGGTTGAAGACCGCATATGAAATGGACCGTTAATTTTGTCGCTTCGCTCCAAACCGCTCATGAGAACTTCACATGGCCAAAGCCTTCTGCTCCTGATTGCAGGCAGCTCGCCGCGCAAGTCGGGCTCGCTGCTTACGCGCTAAAGAACGATCTCGTGAACATCCTTCGGAGATCTTATTGCCGGTAATTCCGCGCTTGCTCGCTGAACCGCAATAGCAACGAGTAGGAAGCCCCGCTGCACAGGAAGCAATAGCCACGCGAGGCCGACCACGTGCCGAGCAGCTTGCATCAGGTGCATAAAGATCTCAATAAGAAGAAATGCTCCATAGCGATGTGGACCGGAGCACGCAGCGACAAATTTTGTTCACCAGCTCTAAGCCGCGAGACCCGTGGCCGCCGAGCGGCTTGCATCAGGAGCAGATTGCGTTCCACATCGATAAGAAATCTGTAGCGGTTTGTCGCGAAGCGACCATAATGACGAAAAGGCCGTCCGGCAACAGGACGGCCTTCTCTTTCAAGGGAGAATAGTTCCAACGGAGTTCGAAAAAGACCATCAGAACTTTCTGGCGAAATCTTATTGGGCAGTGAAAGGCAGTGTCAAGGAATTTTTGGAGAATAGATACCTTTGTTTTCAATAACTTAACAATCTTATCAACATGGCCTTTTGAATGACAAAAAATGTCACTACGGAGCTTCCATTCTCTGTAAGCAGCTCTTTTTCAGCTACTTATCGCCCTGCCTAAGGTCCAAACGGATAATCTCCACCGACTCTGGCCGGCTGAAAAACCGATTTGGGAACATCTTATTGGCCAGGATCCTTATCCCGCCAAAAACGAAGCCAAATACCAGTGCAGCCAGCACGGCAATGACACACAACATCACCAAAGCGAAGATAAAACCGGCGCTATCTTCTGTCGGCCTAGGCTTGGTGGGCTGCAGGGGCATCACGTCGGCGTCATAATTGACGGAAGCAAGAAGAGACTGCGCTTCATCGGCAGGTATGTTGCCGTTCACAGCGACAACATACGGGCCAGTGCGCTTAAAGTAAAAAGGACCACCTGTGAGAGAAGCGCCTTGCATCGCGTCCATCCGCTCTCTGGCAATCTGCGGTGTAGGATAACCCACCAGGACCACCGACGCCTCGCCCTGCGAAGTCCGGTACTTGCCAATGGATACTTCCGCACTCTTGCTGAAGTCGATCAGCTGTGCCGGAATGGGAATGCCCAGGCGGGCCAGCGCTTCTGGCCCGATGATATAGCGACTGGTGTTGCGCTGAAGAGACTGGGAAGGAAGATTTGCTGGAAGCGTAGGCAGCTTGCCATTTTCATTCGTGAGGCGTGGCAGCGCATCGGCAAGCGAGCGAAGATCGGCGGCGGACATGGCGCTGAGATGTTCGATTGTCGCGTCCACCAGGATATTGCCCTTGAAGAAAAGTACCCGTGTGTTACTGGAAGCGCCACGATCACCAATCTTCTCTACCTGCATCTGCGGCTGGACGTAATAGGTAAACGCGCCAAAAGCACCAGTGGCATCGCTAAAGCGGGCTGCTTTGATCTGCATTTTGCGGCCATTGCGGCTGTAGGTCGCGCTTTCCACATCGGTGAAACCATATTCTTTCAGGACTGGCGCATCGGTTGCATCCGCTGTGGCAGGATCCTTGGAAGCCTTCACGCTTTGGGAATCAATGCGCCAGCCGCTAAAGGTTTGCGGCAGAGGGCCAGCGGGGGGCTTTGACTGGGGAGACGCAACGGTCGCCAGTACAAGAGCAACGGAGAGAAAACGCGGACAGGACGACTTAAAGAAAGCAGAAACCATCACTGTTATTAGACACCATCAGGTACTAGAAGGGATTCTAACCGCTTTCCAGCATACGATTTGAAACAATAGGCGAATGGCGAGTCTTTTTACACATGCATTCGTTGGAACGGCGTTAGGCCATGCAGGCATATCTAACTGGCGCAAGGACTGGCGTTTCTGGTGCTTGATCATTGTTTGCTCAATTCTGCCTGATATCGATTCAATTGGATTTCGACTGGGAATTCCGTATAGCTCTTTTTGGGGGCATCGGGGAATCACACACTCGCTCGCCTTTGCCGCGATCCTTGCCGTTTGTGTGACGACAGGGTTCAGAAGGACACTTCGCCGCCCATGGGCTTTGGCTCTTCTACTATTTTTCGTGACAGCTACTCACGGCCTACTTGACGCTATGACTGACGGAGGATTGGGTATCGCTTTCTTCTCTCCATTCGATCTTCAGCGTTATTTTTTGCCGTGGAGGCCAATTCACGTCTCGCCCATCGGGGTCGGTCGATTTTTCGGAGCACGCGGTCTGCGCATTCTGTGGAGCGAGATTGTTTGGGTCTGGCTGCCCGTTCTCGCCATTTGGGTTTTAGTAAAGGCGACACAAATGCTTCGACGGCTTTGGGGGAAACCAACCGAAGTGCTAGGTACCACGAGCGAGTAAGTCAGTTTCAAGCCTACGGAGACGGCCTCTTGTAACCACTTTAGAGGGAAAGGACAAGGGGAAATCGGGTAAACTAGAGAGAATGGCAATCATTCAACGCAGAAAGAGCGTAACAGCCAAAATAGGCAATGTGCGCGTAGGCGGCGACGTGCCCGTAGTCGTGCAGTCAATGACAAATACTGACACGGCGGACGTACAGTCCACTGTTCAGCAGGTGGCGCAGCTGGCCCGGGCGGGGTCTGAAATGGTCCGCGTGACGGTGAACAATGACGCTGCGGCGCAGGCTGTCCCAAAAATCTTTGAGGAACTGGCAAAGCAGAATATACACGTTCCAATCATCGGCGACTTCCATTATAACGGCCACCTTTTGCTGACGAAGTATCCTGAATGCGCTCAGGCGCTGGCCAAGTACCGCATCAATCCCGGCAACGTGAGCGTTGGGCGCAAGAATGACGACAATTTCCGCGCCATGGTTGAAGTGGCCGTCAAGAATGACAAGCCGGTGCGCATCGGCGTGAACTGGGGCTCTCTGGATCAGCAGCTTCTCACCCGCATGATGGATGAGAACTCCCGCAGCGCTAACCCAAAAGATGCCCGCGACGTCACCATGGACGCGATGGTTGAGAGCGCCTTGCGTTCAGCTGAACTGGCGGAAGAGTTTGGCTTGCCGCATAACTACATTATTCTCAGTGCCAAGGTGAGCGGCGTGCAGGATCTTATCGACGTCTACCGCATACTCGCCTCAAAATGCGATTACCCTTTACATCTCGGTCTGACAGAGGCCGGCATGGGCGCGAAAGGCATTGTCGGCAGCGCAGCCGGCCTGGCAGTGCTGTTGCAGGAAGGCATTGGAGATACCATTCGTGTCTCGCTCACGCCCGCTCCCAACGGCAACCGCGCAGAAGAAGTTTTTGTCGGCCAGCAGATCCTGCAATCGATGGGAATCCGCAGCTTTACTCCGCAGGTCACGGCCTGCCCCGGTTGCGGACGCACCACCAGCACTTTCTTTCAGGAGATGGCGGAGCAGATTCAGTCTTATCTCCGTACCAGCATGCCGGTCTGGAAAGACAAGTATCCGGGAATAGAAGAACTAAAAGTGGCTGTGATGGGTTGCGTGGTGAACGGCCCCGGCGAATCCAAACATGCCAACATCGGCATTTCATTGCCTGGAACGTTTGAAGAGCCCAAGGCACCGGTTTTTGTTGACGGAAGGCTGATGACTACGCTGAAGGGCGACCACATTGTCGCCGAATTCTTTGACATACTGAACGAGTACGTGGATACACGCTACGGCTCGGGCTCGACGAAACCTACGGAGGGCGTCGGCGCCAGCGTCTAGTGCAAGCGCTACGTCGAGGCCGGCAGACAGATGGACGCTGCGTTCAGACGTCCACCAATCGTCCCTTGCTGAGTCTCTGGCCTTTTTTCTACCTTACGCAAGGCAGGGGTAATCACCCCGCAGTATCCAATATTTTCCTTTTTGTCGAAGTCCAAGGTAGCGAGTCGCAGGAAAGCCTCGTCGCCGACGACTACGTTTTTATCGGCCACAGCTAACATCAGCAGGGCGCGTATGGGGCCGCGCTTGAATCCTGCTTCCTGGAGCGGCCGCAATCGATCGCGGGCAACGGAGTCCGCGAGAACCCGCAGATAATTAACTGCTTGAAATCTGTCATTAGGGTTCAGGCTTGCCAGTTCTTTGCGGATGCTGGCCAGGATTGTGTGCTCACACGATGCACTGCTCCGGCAGGCTTTCGAAGCGACCAGGCGATTGAGCGCTAGATATCTGACAAACCAGGCCCGGTGCAACAACACACCCAGATATGGGGCAAAGTTGTCTTCGCCGGCTTTGGCCTCAATTCTTAGAAACTCCTCGATATCCCGCACCCACTTGGCCTCTTCTGGATTGTCGAGGTCTAATGTGTAAGGGCCCATGATGTTCCGCCGATCACGGTTGAATCCGGCCAGCACTCTCTTGCCTGGCTCAGGCTTGATTCGGTCCCATCCAAAAGGCGGGCGCATGCCCCACATGCCCTCATGCCAACCTGAGGTAACAGTCATTGTCTGGGGAAGGTTACCACGCAGTGTTCTTTCTACTCTCAACTGGAGTGAATAAACCCCATTCTCTCCACGCGTGACTTTGTCGATAATTACGACTGCGATTGCCATTCCCGGTGAATCAAGGGCAGAAGTGATTTCAAGATAGACGTAGGGGTTGGGAAAATGGTTCAGCTCTTCTTGAGCCTTCCTGCGGGTTTCCACCAAAGATTGCACTCTGGCGGCGGAAAAATCAGGCTCAGTCTGCGGCGTGGTGGCCGCAGAGCTGGGATTGCAGAAGGCGAGGATCAGAACGCATGCTGCGACGCTCATTCCAAGCTATTCGACACCGCCTGGGGACGAATGGTTCCTGTCTGCAAGCTCTGATCTAGGCCGCCAGCAAACCGTAACCAATCGCCAGCCACGCACCAAAACCAATCACCACCATGCCAATCCGCACCACGGTGTTGTCCACAATATTGTTCCATTTAGCATCCATGACAGCCTCCAATGAATTTGTTTCGTGTTGCACGCCTCTTTTGACGAGCTTTGCAGCTCTTGGTTAGTAATACGTCCCCAGGCAAAATAGGTTCCATCTTGTAAAACTTTTTTTACAACTTTATTTGCGTACTTTTTGGTAACTCTCCAGTGTTTTTGCCGTCATATAAGTATTCATTCTTTTCTCTCTCACCCTGATGGGAGCTGAGCGGAATAGAAGGGCGGCGACAATGCGACGAGTTCTCTTGTGCATGAAAAGAGAATTCATCGCAAAGTTATCTGGCTTTTTTATCCGCTCCGCTTCCCCAGGGTGATAAAAAAATCCAGCAGCTCCGGCCAGCAGTTTCCCTTCTTACCAACATCTCATCCAACCAGCAGACAGGCCATTTCTAAAGAGCCAGCGGGAGTATTGCGGATGCGTCTCTACAAATTTGCGGAACAAACTGGCCCCCACGTTGAAGCAGTGAAGGAACGCACGTCTCCATGGAAGCTGGGGGGATTGACGCCATTGCAGTTATTGAAGCGTGTTTACAGTGAGATCCTGGAAGATGAAGTGCTCACCCGCTCGGCTGCGCTGGCTTACTATTTTGTCTCCGCACTCTTCCCCATGATTTTTTTCCTGATGGCCATGCTGGGGCTCTTTGCCCAAAGCCATGATCTGCAATCCAGCCTGCTCAATTACACCGCTCAATTCATGCCTCAGGAGGCCTACCTGCTGGTCCAAAAGACGCTGCAGGAAGTCACGAATAGCAGCACGGGGCTGAAACTTGCCTTCGGACTCGTCCTTGCCCTATGGTCGGGAGCTGGTGGCGTAGTTTCCATCATGGACGCGCTGAACCGCTGTTACCACGTAAAAGATAACCGTCCGTTCTGGAAGCAGAGGCTAAATGCATTGGCGCTGACGGTTGCAATTGCGGCCCTCACGATTATTGCCCTGACAATCGTTCTTTATGGAGGTGACATCGCTAAGTTCGTGGGCGCTCACCTCGGATTGAGCAATGTAACCGTAGTTGCATGGCGCATCGTGCAATGGCCAATTGCATTGTGCTTTGTGGTGATGTCATTTGCGCTTCTCTATTACTGGGGGCCCGACGCGAAGCAAGATTGGCAATGGATCACTCCCGGCTCAGTCGTCGGTGTCTTCGTCTGGATTGGCGCATCCCTGCTCTTCCGCGTGTACCTGCACTTCTTCAATAGTTACAGCAAGACCTACGGATCGCTTGGCGCAGTCATCGTCCTGCTTCTCTGGCTGTACATTTCCGGATTGGCCATCATGGTGGGTGGAGAGATCAATTCAGAAATCGAAAACGCTGCCGCCAAACGCGGCCATCCTGAAGCCAAAGAACCGGGAGAAAAAGTCGCCTGAAAAGTTTCCATAGACCCTGAGTTAGTCGCGGCGTGTTATTGTTTCGCCCTGACTTTTTCAGGAGGTCACTTATGCTTTCTGCTGGCAAACTCGTAGGGTTTGTTCCGACCAAAGACTCCGCGCGGTCCCGAGAATTTTACGAAGGTAAGCTCGGCTTCAAATTTGTGAGCGACGATCAATTTGCTCTGGTAATGCAGGCCGGCAAATCCATGATCCGTATTGTCAAAGGTGCTAAATTCAAGCCCGCCCAGTACACGGTAATGGGCTGGGAAGTAACTGACATCGTGGCGATCGTGAAATGGCTCAATGGACGTGGCGTTTCGTTTGAGAAATATCCCTTTATCCAGGACCAAAAACGAGGCATCTGGATCACGCCCAACGGCGACAAAGTAGCCTGGTTTAAGGACCCGGACGGTAATGTGCTTTCGCTAAGCCAACACAGTTAAGCGACTGGAATTCTCTCTGCCGCAGGCTGCACCACGGCCGGCATCGTTGATAACGGAATGCTGATAGTTATAAGAAGACCGTCATTCACGTTTTCCGCCCGGATACAGCCGCTGTGCAGTTTGATGGTGCGGTCGGCAATGGAAAGCCCCAGACCCACGCCACCGCTGGAGCGCTCTCGCGCTTCGCCCACGCGATAAAAAGGTTCAAAGATATGCTGCAACTCAGAATCGGGGACGCCCGGGCCGTGATCCCGCACCGTTACAATTGCCTTCTCATTCCTGGTGCTGAGAGAAACCTCAACGGCCGTCCCTTCCGCTGTGTAACGAATTGCGTTGCGAATCACGTTTTCAATTCCACTGCGCAAGAGTTCCGATGAGCCACGTACGCGGCTTGGGCATAGTTGCAACACCCTTACTTCTTTATGCAGTGGCTTGGCTTCATAGTTCGCGTCGTCAATCACTTCTTCCAGCAGTTCTTCTAAAGCGACTGTTTCAGGTGGAACCCGCTCCGCGCCGCTTTCCAGCCGAGTAAGGGCCAGCAACTGTCCTACCAGCGCGTTCACGCGCTCAGATTCCATTTCAATCCTGTCCAGCGCGGCCTCGCCCTTGGTGGTGGTGTTTTTGCGCGCCAGCGCCAGAGCCACGGTCAGGCGGGCAAGCGGTGAACGAAGTTCATGGGAAATATCGGCTAGCAGGCGCTTTTGTGAAGAAATAAGCGCCGCAATGCGTTCCGCCATGTGGTCGAACTCGCGGCCCAGATCGGCGAGCTCGTCATGCCGGCTGCCCAGCTGCGGCGCAACGCGCGCTTCCAGGTTTCCTTCGGCAAAAGACTGGACCACTGTCTTCAATTTCTTTACCGGCGACGTGAGATAAAGTGCCAGGAGGTAAGAAATGACTCCGGCCGCCAGTATGCAAAGCACGATGCCTAAAGGAGGTAGACCGCGGAACACATAGGGCTGACGCAAGCGCGTGACAAAAATAAAAACACGGCCACTGGGCGCAACCACAGAGCGCCCCCACGTGATCCTGCCCAGGTCGGTAACATGCGAAACGTGTTGCCGTGTAGCCTTGATCTCAGTGGCCACCTCAGCTGCCTCTGTGGGCGTGGGCGCTGTCAGCGACTTTCCATCGCTATCAAATAGCTCGATCTCGGTGCCGGCTTCTTTGAGTGACCTGTTTACGTATTCTTCAAACGCCTTCGGACCTTCGCTGTCATAAACCTGCACTGCCGATTCCGCATACAGGTTTAGAGCTTCTCCGAGCGCGCCGCGTCTGTGTTCAGGATTGGGGTCCTGTGCGAAGGAGAACCATAGCATCAGGTTCAATGCCGCAATCATGGCGGCAGCCGCGAGCCAGAAGCCGAAAAATATTTTCAGAAAGAGGCTGCGATATTTCACTGCTGCTCCCCCGGGAGAAGATAGACGTAACCGCTGCCGCGGATGGCCTTGATGCGTTCCTGCTCTCCGTCATAAGGCCCCAGCTTGCGCCTGAGATTGCTTACATGCACGTCAATGCTGCGATCCATGGGAGACATTGGCCTGCCCAACGCAGCCTGCGTCAGGTCCTCTCGGCTGATAATTTTGCCCGGACTGCGCAGGAAGGAATAAAGAAGATCGAATTCCGCGCCCGTAAGCGGTACAGGCTTGCCATTACAGGTGACGCTACGCGAATCCGGGTGCAGATCAACACCGGCCAGATGGACTGGCTGCGAGGCTGAAGGCGTTGCGCCAGTCGCGGATCGGCGCAGGATCGCGCGCAAACGGGCCACCAGTTCACGAGGATTGAAAGGCTTGGGCAGATAATCGTCCGCTCCAAGTTCCAGCCCCAGAATGCGATCAAGCTCGCTGCCGCGTGCCGTCAACATCAGGACCGGCACCGCGCTTTTTTGCCGAAGCTGCTTGAGCACGTCAAGTCCGCTCATGCCCGGAAGCATCACGTCCAGGATCACGGCGGAATAGTTGTTTGCCAGCGCTTTTTCCAGGCCGCCGGGGCCGTCATGCGCCGCGTGCAGATCGAATTGTTCGCTCTGGAGATACTCCTCCAGCAGCTTGCTTAACTCTGTGTCATCGTCAATGAGCAGGACTGAAACCATACGTAGTCACCTTAAACCCTGTAGATATCGGGGTGGGGTTAAGAATCGTGAAGGAATCATACTACGCGAATTAACAACTCATAACTTTGTTTCTCTTCCCGCCGGGTTCACACTAGTGGTAGCCCATTGCGGGGTTTCCCGGCGCAGTGCCGGGGTGATGCAGCTGCCACCCAAATTGTAAAAGGAGTTGGTTATGCATAAGAAATCGATCATTCTAGCCGCCATTTTCATGGCCTTGGCAGCAGGCCTGGCGACAACCGCTTTTGCCCAACACAGGGGCATGGGCTTTGGCCGCAACAATGGTTGGATGCTGAAACATATGACTAAGCAGTTGAACCTGACTGAGGCCCAGCAAACCCAGATCAAAGGCATCATGGCCGGCGAAAAAACCAAGATCAAGCCCATGATGCAGCAGCTCCGCCAGAATCAACAGGCGGAAGACGCAAACGTGAACGGAAGTTTTGACGAGAACCAGGCCCGCACCTTCGCCAACAAACAGGCCCAGCTCATGACTGACTTGATTGTGGAGAAGGAACGCATGAGGTCGCAAGTCTATGCCGTGCTTACTCCAGAGCAACGGCAGAAGGCGCTTCAACTTATGCAGGAACGCCAGCAACACCGGCAGGAACGCATGAGCATGAAGAAGCAAGCAGAACAAAAACAGCAATCAAAGTAGGATCTCTCTCCTCCCCTCCAGAGGCTGGGCGGCAGTGATGCCGCCCATTTTTTTGTAAAGACTTCGCTTGCCCTTGACAAGAATTCCGTAGCCGCAATAATCGGGAGTCGAGTGCAGGGTTCTATTGTCCCCGGTAGTATGGAAGAGAGCGCCCGAGATTGGCCTCTCCATCTTCGATTTCGACCGCCTTGTAGCCATGAGGCAGCAACAATGAGGAGGAATCTCCCATGCCTAAGATCAAAGCCAACAACATCATGATGAACTATGACCAACAAGGAACCGGAGAGCCGCTCATTCTCATTCCTTACTTGGCCGCCGATCACGCCTGCTATGCCTTCCAGGTGGCCGAGTATGCCAAACACTTCACCTGCATCTCGCTCGACCTGAGGGGGACGGGTGAAACCGACAAACCCGAAGGCGCGTATTCCACCGAGCTTCTAGCCGACGATGTGGCCGCTTTCATGCAAGCTGCGGGAATCCGAAAGGCGCATATTGCAGGGCTGTCTCTGGGCGCGGCAACCGGCATGTGGCTGGCGGCCAAGCATCCCGATAAAGTCCAGTCGCTCTCTCTGCACAGTGGCTGGCCTAAGACGGATCCCTTTATAAAAACCATCGTCGAAGGTTGGCAGGTAGTTGCCAGAGCGCTGAAGAGTGTTCCAGAAATGGTTATTCTCTCAATCTTCCCGTGGTGCTTTACGCCGGAGCTGTATGCAGCAAAGCCGGACTATATCCAGTCATTGGCAGACTTTGTCCGAAGCCGGCCCGCGATGCCATTAACCGCATTCCTCCAGCAATCAAATGCCGTAATCGCCCACGATGCAGAAGATCAACTGCCTAGGATCACGGCACCCACGCAGATCACGTTCGGACGCGGCGACCTGGCAGTGAGTTCCACTCGTTTTGCGGATCGGATGCACGGCAGTATTCGTAATTCTGAGGTGCTGGTTTTTGAAGGCTGCGCACATGCGCCGATCTATGAGAAGGTCGAGGAGTTCAACCAGAAGACCTTAGGGTTCTTGCGGCGACACGCCAGCGCGGCTACGGCGTAGCTCGGGTTCTCAGGCGCCAACGCCGCTGATTTTGTCGGATTGCGCACTCAAATAAGAGTCTCTCTCGCCCCAGGCGCTGGGGCGCGATACCGCTCTTTTTTTGTTGAATAGATGAATGACATCGAATGCATACGTCAACCCCCATAAAGCAGCTCTTCATCCCGATACGCTAAGATTGGCAGTCACACTTCCGACGAAGATTCGTCTCAAGGAATGAGGTGCATCGCATGTTGTTCCTGATCCTTGCCACATGGCTGGCGCTGCTGATGCCGGCGACGCCGCCAGTAAAAGACGGCTATCCCTCTATCTCGCACAACGGCAAGCATATTGTGTTTATCTCTACCCGCACTGGCTCAGAAGAGGTTTTCGTGATCTCCGTCGATGGCACTGGCGAGAAGCAGCTTACGAACGACAAGGAAAAGAAAAATGCCCCTTACTGGAACAAAGACGACCTCATCGTATTCTCGAGCGACGATGAAAGCGCGAGCCGGCTCTTCACCATCCAGCGCGATGGCAGCCATCTCCGGCAGATTGGCAAGGTTCCGGGACGCAATCCTAAGCTCGCGCCTGACGGTGAACACCTGATCTACGCCACTGGATCCTGGACCACGTCGCGGCTGGTCCTGTCAGAACTGCACAACCATCATCCCCAGCAGATCACAGGTAATGATTCCGCAGTGTGGACCGGATGGTGGTCGAAAGATGGAAAGCAGATCGCGTATGCGCTGGAGAATTCAGCGCACGAGCTTCATGTCTGGGTCATGAATGCCGATGGCAGCAATCAACGCCAGATTACCCACATTGCTGCAAGCGAAGGACGCGCGCAGTGGCCGGTTTGGTCGCCAGATGGGCGCCGGCTTGCCCTCCAGGTTGGCCGCTACAGCCAGACCGAGAACACCTCACACATCTGGGTCATAGATTTGATGAACGGCTCGGCGGTCAAGCTGGCTGCGCATGAGCAGCCGTTTCTGGACGAGACTCCAGCCTGGTTCCCTGACGGAAAGCGGATCGCGTTCCAGAGCGATCGTAGCGGGCGCATGGCAATCTGGACGATGAACGCTGACGGCACCGGACTGCGGCAAATTACCGGCAGCCAAAACCCAGCAGCAGACAAATGATCGCCTGAATCCAAAATCCGTCAGAACAATCGATATAACGATGCCATTCGATTTTGATTCCGAAACACGCCGCCGGCTTGGCTACAGGCTGATTGACCGCATCGACGAATATTTTTCCGGCTTGGCGCAGCGGTCTGTCCAGTTGCCGGAAGAGCTACGCACATTTACAGACCTTGCGGAGCCTCTGCCGGAATTTGGAGAAGATGCCGCAACGGTGCTGGACAATATGTGTTCAGAAATGATGGCCCAGGGCTTCCACGTTCCCAGCGCCAACTATTTTGGCCTGATGAACCCTACGCCAACCTATATGGCGGTGCTTGCTGAAGCGTTAGTGGCTGCGCTGAATCCGCAACTGGCCAGCTTGGCGCGCTCACAGCTTGCGGCAAGAATCGAACGCGAGACTGTGCGCTGGATTGGCGCACGCGTCGGCTGGGAGAAGCCGTTCGATGGCACCTTTACCAGCGGCGGCAATGAAGCCAACTTCAGCGCCCTCGCTATGGCGCTGGCCATGCGGTTTCCGCAATCGGTGGAAGACGGGCTTGCATCTTGTGGAGCGAAACCGGTGCTCTACGCTTCGGCAGAGGCCCACCATTCCCTAGACAAGTCCGCGGGCCTGCTTGGCCTGGGCCGCAAGGCGCTGCGCCGCATCGGCGTAAATGCCGCCGCGCAAATGGACACAGCACAGATCGAAAGCCAAATCATCCGGGACAAGGCAGCGAGCTTTACTCCTTTCTGCGTTGTAGCCACAGCCGGCACAACGAACTCAGGAGCGATTGACGATCTGCGCAAAATAGCGGAGATTTGTAAACGACACACATTATGGCTGCATTTGGATGGAGCTTATGGCGCAGCGGCCATCTTTTCTGATCGGCATCGCGAATTGGTACGCGGAATTGAGCTCGCCGATTCTGTGACCATCGATCCCCACAAATGGCTGGCGATGCCCTTTGCCGCAGGCGTGGTGCTTACGTCGCACCCGGAAGCGCTGCAACAAGCCTTTGCCACCAGCACGCCGTATATGCCCAAAAAGGCGACGACCGGCTCCGCGCCTGTGCTCGACAACTTTCAGGTAAGCACGCAGTGGTCGCGACGGATGAATTCCCTGAAGCTATGGCTGACCTTGCAGGTCCACGGACGCCAGGCCTATGAAGAATTGATCGACCAGCAACTCAAGCTGGCTGCCTTCTTCGCCAACTGGGTGCGAAATTCAGAATTGTTTGAACTGGCTACGCCGCAGGTGCTTCCCATCGTGAACTTTCGCGTCAAGCGCGCTGGGATAACGGACGAAGAACGCCGTGCCGCCCATGAAGCGATTGTGCATGAAGTCACACGCGACGGCAGCCGATGGATTTCAACCACGCTGGTCAACGGGCAATCCGTAATCAGGATGATGGTGATCAGCTATCTCACCGCGCATCGGCATCTGGAAGACCTGGTCATCGCCGTGACTGACGCGGCAAAGAAATATGCAGGCGCAAGCGTCAAGAACTAGGCCGGCGAAATTTAAATCTACGGCTGCGCCTCTGCTTGTGGTTCTTCCTCTTGGAAAAGACAGATACCATCCCAGCTTTGTGGACTTACAGCGGCCAATTCGACTCGGTCGTCACTCTGCGGTGCTGTCTCCTCATGCGGCATCGGGCGGCTGCGATGATGACCACCGTAACTTCCTTCGATAACGTCATTCAGCTTTTTGGGATCGACTTTCACCTGAAGGACGACGGCCTCATTCGACTCGAGACTTACCACCAGCACCTTCATGTCTTTTCCCAAGTCCTGCGCGTAGATATATGTGCGCTCGCCGGAGTGGCGGTCCCAGCTCTGCACCAGCGGCTGCCATCCTGAATCCATGGCGGCACGGACTATTTCATCGAACCGGGTATCAGAAGCCGCGTTCACGAAGGGCTGGTTCTCAAAGATTGCGCCTTTCAGGCTCTTGACGCCCGCAATATGCCAGAACTTAACGGTAAAGCCGGCCAGGCCCATCACCCAGCGGTGCTGCCGATGAACGTGATAATTCACCTCAATGTGATGAACGATCTTGCCAAAGTCGTCGCGAGCAAACGCACTCTGCACCGGCATCAAAAATGCAGCCACCACCAGGCACGCGAATGTGAACTTGCTATTCCTGATCATGGCCGCTCTCCTTCTTCTGTTTCGGCTTGTCGGAGTGTTTCTCTCCCGGAGCAAGATGGCGCTCCAGCGATGCTACTTTGTCCATGGGCACTTCACCCACCAGGTTCACGACCGTAAGCTCCCGGGCCTCTGCCACCAAGATTACTACCCCGCCAACCTTGTCACCATTCTTCAGGACATAAATTTCGTCGTATTCATTGTGGCGCTTCTCCATGCTCTGCACGATCTTGCTCCAGCGCGGCGAGGTGAGCTGCGAACGAATGGCATCCACGTCACCTTTGCTGTATTGGCTGGCTTCATCGAACTCAAAACTCTTGATGTAGATGCCCTTGAGATTTTTGATAATGGATTGAAGCTGGGCTACATCTTTATCGTCAGCATCAACCTTCTCAATCAGGTTCACTGCAAATTGCAGCAGCGATCCATCCAGAGTCACGTCGGTGACGCGGGCGGCCTTGTCGGTCAGTTTGTCCAGGTTGCCAAGCTGCAGCTTCGCATCCTGACCGTAGCCGCGCAGGGTGGAAAAGCACAGCACTGCCGCAATAAGAATTTGGGTTAACTTGCGGGTTGCAAGGTTCATAAACGTTCTCTCCTGATCTTGTCGTTAGGTTCTACCTGCAACTGAGCGTGCTGCAGGACATGGTTCAGCTTGGCGCGGGCAATCTCCAGCGCCAGGATTGCCTGGTCACGGGCGCGCTCCGCTTCCTGCTGGAGCCGCTGCTGTTTGGCGCGGGCAACGCGCATTTCTTCTGCGTGGCGATACTCAGAGTATTGATAGCCGCCAATCCCGAAAGCCAGCAGCAATATCGCCACCACAGCTATAGTCCAGGCCGGGCGATGCATCCACCAGGAAAGAAACGCTCCGTTAGTCTTCTTCTCCTTTGCCAGCGCGGACTTTTTCTCAGACTGGGCTTGGTTCACCCGCGCCATCACGCGTTGACTAAAGCCTTCACCCGGATCTTTGCGCTTGAGCGCTTCACGAAGATCGTCTTCAGAAAAATGCATATCGAACCTCTCGAATCTTGCGCGTCAGGCCCTTGCGCAGGTCAGCCAGTGAACGATGCAGCGTGCTCTTCACCGTGTTCACCGGCATTTCCAGAACTTCCGCGATCTCTGCGGGGCCCAAACCCTCTTGAAACCTCATAATCACTACCAGTCGCTGCTTTTCCGGCAATGTTGCCAGGCTTTGCTGCAACCGATCCAGCAGCATGGGATCGGCGGACGGCGAAGATGCAATTGGTTCCGGCGCTTCTTCCAACGCCATCTCACGTCGCCGATGCTTCTTTCGTCCCTGGTCAATGCAGCGGTTTGACGTGACTTTTCGCAACCAGTACGTCAGGTGCGCCGGAGACTGTATTCGATCGATGCTCTGAAACAGTTCCAGAAAAACTTCCTGCGCCAGGTCTTCCGCCAGAGAGCGGTCCTGAAGAAAGTGGTAGGCAATGCTGAAGACCATGCCTTGATGCTCGCTCACCAGGTCGGCAAAGGCCTCTGCGTCACCATTGAGTGACAGCGTCAGCGCCTGCTTGAGCCGGTCATCTTCAAATGCCGCCGTTTGCTCCAAGTGCCCTCTCTTGAACAGTTATACGCAGCAGAAGCGAATTCGGGTGCAAGATTCTTGTTAAGCTAGAAAAATCAGGAGGTTAAGCGATGGCGGAAGGCAGGTCTTTTGAGGCGGATTATCTTGATGAGGTGCGCCGCAGCTTTCGCGGCTATAAACGGCTGGCCGATGGTGGGCTGACCCAGCTCACCGACCCTGACTTCTTCAAGCCCCCGGACGCTGAATCCAACTGTGCCGCTCAGCTTGTGAAACATATTGCCGGCAACCTGCGTTCCCGCTGGCTGGACTTTCTGACCACAGATGGCGAGAAGCCGGACCGCAATCGCGACCAGGAATTTATCCTGACCGAGGCCGATACGCGCCCGGACCTGATGCGGCGCTGGGAAGAGAGTTTCAAAATCGTCTTTGATACGGTCGCATCCCTCAAACCGGAGGATTTTGCAAAAACAGTGACAATCCGCGGCGAACCGCACACGATCCTGCAGGCCATCAACCGCAGCCTGATGCACACTGCCTATCACGTCGGCCAGATTCTTTATGTGGGCAAACACCTGCGCGGAGCGGTATGGACGGTCTTGAGCATTCCCAAAGGCAAGTCAGCTGAGTTCAACGCGATGAAGCCGGAAGACCGCAAAGTGAAGCTGCCGAACAGGCCTTGAGTTTGTCATGGTGGGTTCGATCGCGATTTTAACCCTTCCGATTTTTCTTAAGCGCGTCCTGATAGCGCTTCAGGTTCTTCTTGAAGTCTGCCGCGTCAGGCTCGAGTTGCAGAGCTTTTCGCTCGGTTTCTACGGCTTCTTTATACATGCCGTTCAGAAACTGTGACTCGGCCAGCGTTTCAATGATGCCCGGAGACTTCCATTGGTCCAATGCAACAGCAATCTGAGCATGCTTAAGCGCTTCCACGGGATTGCGGACTTTCTCTTCGGTTGCATAGATCCAGGCAATCTCACTGTGTGCCAACGCGTATTTTGGCTCCAGGCGCAAAGCTTCAAGCTGCTCATCCACGTCCCCTTGAATGTCGCCCGATTTGGACAAGACCACCCCGAGATTATAGTGAGCCTTGGCCGCCCCTGGGTCCAATCGGATCGCCTCTCGAAGTTCAGAGATGGCTTCCGGATTCTTGCCCAGCTCACTTAACAAGTTGCCAAGATTCATGTGAAGTTTGGCATTGCTGGGCTCCGCAGCAATTGCATTGTGAAACTCCGCCATCGCAGCTTGCAAATCGCCGGTTTTGCGCAGAAAGTTGCCGAAATCATTGTGAATGTCAGCATCGTTCGGCCTGAGCCGCAGCGCCTCCAAGAATTCGAGGGTTGCCCGATTCAAATGACCTTGCGCGGCCAAATCATGCGCCAAATGGTAATGGGCGTTTCCATCTTTAGGGTCCAAACCGATACCGAGGCGGAGTTGTACGATGGCCTCGTCAAAATCATCTTTAAGTTCGAACGCGATGGCCAGGTTAACGTGCGTCGCAGCTTTGTCAGGAGCCAGACGCACGGCCTCGCGAAACTCTTCGATACATGCATTGACCTCTCCCTTTTTAGACAATGCTTCACCAAGGCTGCTATGAAGAACCGTGTCATCAGGCCTCAGTTTCACTGCTTCACGGTATTCTGCAATTGCTCCATTCAAGTCGCCCTTGGCTTCCAGGTCTTTTGCCAACTGAACATGGGTAGCGGCTTCCGTCTGCGGCTGCACGCTGTTTTGACCAGCGGTGTTGGTTTGTGGTGTTGCAAACCCGCAAGAAAATAAAAGGATCAGTCCCGCGATGTGGCATCCATTTCTCATCTGGTGGCTCCGCCTCCATAAACTCAAAGTGGAACTTAGCAGAGCTGCTGGAATCCCACCAACCGGCAAATCACGACAACAACGGAGTGTCGCAGAATGCCGCTCTCGCCCAGCAGATCGCAAGGGGAAGTTGCCGAATCGCCCGTGAGTATCAGCCGTTCTGATTTTCAACGAACCAGTTTCAGCGAACCAGCGGCGTCAGCACATTTTCAGTAATCGTGGCGCTTTCCCTGGTTAGCTCGGTTAAATGTTTTCGGATTGGCTCCAAGGTGCCGTCAAATTGATAAACCGCTCCGCCGCCGGTCGGGATTCCGATGGCTCGGGTATCGGTCAGGGAAAGATTTACCAGGGCACGCAGATCCCACCAGTCATTCCCTTCGTCGTGCGCGCCCACATAGAACGGAGCAAAACGGAACATATCAATTTGCTTCGGCTGGGCTGAATTGCTCAAGCATCCCAATCCTAGTTGGACAGCACCTGCCGACACACCCATCAGAATGGCTCCATCAAAACGCTTGCGCGGCACCAGCTCTTTGATCCCATTCTGCTCAAAGGTGCGCCAGCCGCGTTCAACATCACCTCCAGAAAACAAAATCAGATCGGCCTGCTCAATGAACGAAATGTCTTCCTTTGATGGCTGGGATGGCACAGCGCGGCAATGAGAGATTCCCATTGAGTCCATGGCTGCCTGGAACAGACTGTAGAATTCCGGCTGATCGCCATTAGATGCTCCGATGTACGCCGCGCTAGGCTTGCTGGAGTCAAGGTCAGCCCGAATTCTTTCAGCCAGCGAGTCCTCGCCGCTCTTCCAAAAAAGCAGCTGGCTATCGGCTAGCAGGTAAAGCGGCTTGATGACCATGAAGTTCCCCGGGATTCCGTTCTAAGCGATGACAAAAAGCCGGCCCTTGACTAGACCGCTAAAAACGAGATTATATCTAAGCCGCAATTTACGCGCGGACCTCATATTGCCTAGTGACGCTAAACTCGTCCGCGGACTCTCGCTTTCCGACTCCATTCTGTTGCTGGCGGGCGGCATCATTGGTTCGGGCATCTTTCTCACGGCAAAAGATGTTGCTATCAATACACGGCATCCCTGGCTTTTTCTTACCGTGTGGGTAGTAGGCATGGGCATGGCGCTGCTGGCGTGCTTCGCCTTTGCCGAACTTGGGGGCATGTTTCCCCACGCCGGAGGCCAATATGTTTACATGCGTGAAGCTTACGGCGATACCGCAGGCTTTCTTTACGGCTGGATGTATTTCACGGTAAGCGCCACGGGAACGGTGGCTGCGCTGGGCGTGGGATTTGCGACCTACCTGAACCAAACTTTTCCCGCATTGCACGCGGAGCAGGTAGTACTCCGACTGCGATTTGTCGATATCACACGCGGGCACTTGATCGCGCTGGCAGCCATTGCTTTGCAAACGCTGATCAATGTATTTGGCGTGAAAAAAGGCGCGATACTGCAGAATGTTGCCACATGGGCGAAGTTTGGAGCTATTGGCGTTTTCGTGATGGGCGGACTATTACTGGGGCGCGGGTCATGGGACCATTTCCACCACTCGCTCATTCCTGCCGCAAGCGACCATACCTCAATCATCACTGGCGTCGGTATAGCGCTGATCGCCGTCTTCTGGGCCTACGATGGCTGGGTTTATGTCACGTTTGTGGGCGGCGAGATCAAAGATCCGCAGCGCAACGTGCCGCGCGCTCTGATCTGGGGACTGTTGTTGGTGGGCGTTATCTACATCTCCATTAATGCCGTTTATGTTTACGCCCTGCCGATGAATGAAATCGCGGCCCAAGAAGCCGTAGCGCAAACAGCGGCAGTCTCTATGTTTTCCGGCCGTGTAGCGCCGTGGCTTTCCATGATGGTGGCGCTCTCATGCTTTGGCGCAATGGCTCCGTGCCTGATGAGTGGCGCGCGCGTCTATTACGCCATGGCGGAAGACGGCATCTTTTTTCACGCGCTGGCGAAAGTTCACCCACGGTGGCATACGCCGGTGATGAGTCTGGTATTGCAGGCGATCTGGGCTGGCGTGCTGGCGCTCAGCGGCAAGTACGACGAGCTTTTTACCTACGTGATGTTCATGATGGTGCTGAGCTACGTGCTGACCGTGGTCGGACTTTTTGTGTTGCGACGCAAGCAGCCGGACATGCCGCGCCCTTACCGTTGCACCGGATATCCCTGGCTGCCGGCAATTTACATAGCGCTGGGGAGCTTGTGGGCCATCAACGCTGCAGTGGAAAAGAAAAAAGAGACGCTGGTGGGAACTGTGATCGTGCTGCTGGGAGTACCATTTTATTTCTACTGGAAGAGAAAGAGGGAAGCTGAGGCGGCGGCCCGAGGTTCTTCGGTTTCGTAATCTGGTTTGGCAGGATGCGCTATGAATTTTCAAAACTTCGATCTGGAATATTTTCAGTCGCAATGGGAACGTACAGTTGAAATCAACCTGGCCGATAGCTCAGTGAAGTGCGCCAACGTGAGTGACCTGCTGGCCGGAGAAGACCCTGGGCCGCTGCTGGAACTTCCACTCTACTATCCCGAAGTGAATGGCACAACTCTGCTGCGCGAGCGCATTGCCGCGCTTTATCCCAATGCGTCGGCGGCAAACGTATTGGTGACTGTGGGAGCAGCACAAGCCAACTGGATGGTGTGCAGCACTCTGCTGGAACAGGACGATGAAGTGATTGTGGTCTCACCAGGCTACAGGCAGGTATGGGGACTGGCGAAGAACATGGGCTGCCGAGTAAAAGAGGCGCACCTGCGGCCGCGGAACAATTGGCGGCTCGACGTGGATTGGCTGGAGGCGCTGATCACTCCTAAAACCAAGCTCGTCTCAATTGTGAATCCTAATAATCCTACCGGCAGTATTCTCTCCGCAGAAGAGATGCGCCAGATTGCCCGGATCTGTGAGCGCACTGGTGCTTGGCTGCACGCGGACGAAGTTTATCGCGGCACCGAGCTTGCCACGGATGAAACACCCAGCTTCTGGGGAATGTATGAGCGGGTGATCTGCGTCAACAGCATGTCCAAAGCCTATGGCCTTGCAGGACTGCGAATCGGCTGGGCGGTGGCTTCGCCGGAGATGGTTGAAGAGCTGTGGCGACGGCATGAATATGCGGTAATTGCTGCTGCCGGACCAAGTATGAAACTGGCCGAGATCGCACTGCAACCAGCAAAGCGAAAGATGCTCCTGGACCGGCAGCGTTTGCTTTCGCGTGAAGGACATGCGGTGCTGGAGCAATGGGTGCGTGAGCAGGAAGGCCGGTTCAGCGTGAGCAAGGCCGTGGCGACTTCGATAGCGTTTGTGGGCTACAACTTTGATACGCCGTCGGCGGAACTTGCAGGCCACATCCGCGGAAAAGCTTCTGTGCTGGTGGCGCCGGGCGGATATCTGGGGACGGAGAACCATCTCCGTATCACCGTGGGATATGAGCCAGAGAAAGTCAAAACAGCGTTGGGAAGAATTGGCGCTATCGCAGAGGAATTGGCGAGAACCAATGTCGCGGCTGCGCGAAGCTAGTTCAAAAGAATTTACCGCGGATTTTCGCGGATGAACGCCGATTTTCAGAGAGAGAGAGTTTATGTCGACCAACTCGGTCATCACGGCGCGTGATGGTAAAGTCCTTACCGTTACGATCAATCGTCCGGAAGTGCGCAATGCCGTGGACTCATCTACTGCCGCCGCATTGGGGGACGCATTCAAGAAATTTGAAGCCGATGACACACTCTGCGCGGCAGTGCTGACCGGGACCGGAGGAACATTTTGCGCCGGCGCAGATCTGCGCGAAGTGGCCGACGCCCGCAGAACAGCGGTTGATGAAAACGGCGCGGGGCCTATGGGCCCAACATGGTTGCAGCTGAACAAGCCGGTAATCGCGGCCGTGGAAGGCCACGCTGTTGCTGGAGGGTTGGAGCTGGCGCTTTGGTGCGATCTGCGCGTTGCTGCGCGCGACGCAATATTTGGAGTGTTCAACCGGCGCTTTGGCGTTCCGCTGATCGACCTGGGGACGGTGAGGCTGCCGCGTATGATCGGGCAAGGCCGCGCGCTTGACCTGATTCTTACCGGACGCGCAGTTTCCGGTGAAGAAGCTTTGCAGATAGGGCTGGTCAATAGATTGGTGGGACCCGGCAAGGCGCTGGAGACTGCGCTAGAGCTGGCACACATACTCGCCGCATTTCCGCAGCATGGCCTGCGGGCCGATCGCATGTCCGTTTATGAGCAATGGGCTCTCTCACCTGAAGAGGCGCGACGTAATGAGCTGCAACATGGATTGCGAGTGCTGGCCTCGGGTGAATCGCGCGCAGGAGCACAACGGTTTAAGTCAGGCGAAGGCAAACACGGCAAGTTCAAAAAATCGGGGATGGAAGAATGAAACCAGAGGCGGCTGACGCTGATCATGTGCGAGAGATTTTCTATCTTGCCAATTTCATTCGCGATCTGGACATCCGCCTGGACAAGTTTGCGGAAGGCATTTGCGAAACCAGTATGGTGGTGCAGGAGCGAATGCGGCAGCAGCATGGCTTTGTCCATGGCGGCGTGATTGCCACTATGGCCGACCACACCGCAGGCGGGGCGGCGCGATCGGTTTCCGGCAAAAAAGACGTGCTGACGGTTGAGTTCAAGATCAACTATCTCAGACCGGCAATCGGCGACCGTCTGCGCTGCACCGCGACGGTGCTGCGCGCAGGCAAAACCGTAATCGTGGCAGAAGCGCTGGTGTATGCCAGCAACGCCGGGAAAGAAGCGCTTATAGCCAAGCTGACGGAAACGCTCTTTGTGGCGGAAGACCCAAAAGCCCGTGCAGGCGGCGGCTAAGCCCGGCGGCGCTCTTCCAACTCTTCAGGAGTGCGCGGCCAGTCCTGGCGCAGCAAGCGGCTCAGAGATCGATCAGCCAGAAGTTTTCCTGAAGTCTGGCAGTGTGGACAGTAATCGGTTTCGTTTGAGGCATAGCGGATGCGCTGGACCTTTGCGCCGCAACGCGGGCATGGCTTGCCATAGCGGCCATGGACGGCCATCTCATTGCGAAAGGCCGTGACCTTCTCAGGGAACTTGACTCCGCTCTCTTTGCGCAGATTTTCAGTCCATTGTGTCAGCGTTTCTTTTGTGGCTTCAAAGAGCCGTTTGATCTCCTCAGGCTTCATGCGCTGCGTCAGCATCACGGGCGAAAGCTGCGCGTTGAAAAGGATCTCGTCGGAATAAGCATTCCCTATTCCGCTAAACAAATGCGGATCAGTAAGCGCTCGCTTCAAAGTATGATTCGCCGAGGTAAGCACGGCGCTGAATTGATCGAGCGACGCGGCAAAAACATCGATTCCACCGGGATCAAGCGCGGCAAGGCCTTCCTCTCCACGGACGAGATGCAGCGATGCGCGCTTGCGCGTGCCGGCTTCAGTCAGGGTGAGCGTGCCGTTGTCGAAGTCGAAGGCGGCAAGAGTGCGGCGGCCATCGGCGGTTTTCTTCTTCTGGCTCCAGTGCAGACGTCCGGCAATCATCAAGTGAAAAACCAGCCAGAGATCGTTATTGAAACCAAAGGCAATGCGCTTGCCCACGCGGCGCAATGCAGTCACTTTGTGGCCTTGAATCGAATAGATCGGCGGATCGGCAGTGCGGAGAAGCGACGGCCCGCGGACTTCGAGGCTTTCCAGCACATGGCCGACCACGCGCTGCTCCAGCGCTTCCATGTAAACGACAATGTCTGGAAGTTCGGGCATTTTTGTCGCTTCGCTCCAAACCGCTTTCAGAGACTGGAAGTGGCTAGATTTGTCTGCCCTGCGTCAATGGGCTCGGCGCGCAAGCCGGCCTCGCCCTCAAAGCTCGTCACTTTGCTAGACTGCAATTATTTCTTCGCCAACTTCAACTCAATCTTCTTGGCTGAAGGATCAAGCTTGCTGATGCGGAAGCTGCGAATCTGGCCTGCGGACGATGCATCCGGTTTGGCCGCTGTGGGCGAAGCGCCGCTTTTCCATCGCGATTGGAGCATGGAACTTAGCGACGATAGGTCCGCAGGTTTAGCAGCAGCTGTCTTTTCTTCTTTCACTGGCGCTTCCTCCACCATATGGCAAGTTGCGAAAACACCTTCGCCTAATTCAACTCTCGCCACTCCGCCATTAACTTGTTGCACGCGTCCGGTAACGCTGTCACCTTCTTTGTGCTCGGCAATGTATTCGTCCAGGCTGGAAGGGACCATCTGCTTGATACTGAGGCGCACGTTGCGTTTAGCGCCATCCACGTCAAGCACCTGGGCTTTCACGGTCTGCCCAACTTTAAGCACATCCTGCGGGTGATTGATTCTTTTCTCCGCGCTGATCTCGCTCACGTGAATCATGCCTTCCACGCCTTCAGCAATCTGAACGAACGCGCCGAACTTGGTGATGCTTACGACCGGACCTTCAATCACCGAGCCGATCGTTAAATTCTTTGCCGCTTCAACCCAGGGATCGCCGAGCGCCTGCTTCAGTCCCAGCGAAATGCGCCGCTCCGGTACGTTCACGCTCAGGATCACGGCTTCAACGGTCTCGCCGACTTTGACTGCGTCACTGGGCTTGCGGACTTTCTTGGACCATGACATCTCTGAAACGTGGATCAGCCCTTCAACTCCGGGCTCCAGTTCCACAAAAGCGCCGAAATCCACGAGGCGGGAAACCGTGCCGCGCACGCGTTCGCCTTGCTTGTACTTCTCCGCCGCCGTATCCCACGGATGCGGCAGAAGCTGCTTCATACCAAGCGAAATGCGGCGCTTGTCGGGATCTACTTTGAGTACGCGCGCCTCAATTTCCTGGCCGACGGAAAGAAGGTCAGAAGGCTTGTTCACGCGGCTCCAGGAAATTTCCGCCACGTGCAACAAACCGTCAACACCGCCAATATCGACGAAAGCGCCGTAGTCAGCCAGGCTGCGGACAGTGCCGCGCACGGTTTCGCCTTCCTGAATCTCAGAGTAGCGGCGCTCCTTGGTGGCGCGCTCTTCTTCTTCGGCGATCACACGGCGGTCAACCACAACGTCTTCTTCAGTCACGTCGAGCTTGGTGATGCGGCAGCGAATTTCCTGCCCAACCAGCTTTTCCATCTCGGCAGCGTCACGTACCCCGCTACGCGAAGCCGGCATAAAAGCACGCACGCCTACGTCAACGCTTAAGCCGCCTTTAATCGCGGCTGTCACGGTACCGACGATGGTCGCTTTCTCATTGAATGCCTGCTCCAGAGACGGCCAGTCAATCGGGCGAGAAATCTTGCCCAGAGCAACTTCATAATAACCTTCAGGATCGCGGCCTTTGACGCTCACCAGCAGCTTGTCGCCCGGTTTTACGGTTTCACCGGGAGGCAGCGCCGTGAGAGGCAGAATGCCTTCCGTCTTAAAGCCAATATCAAGCAGGACGGAATCAGCCGTGAGCGTGACGACGGTGGCTTCAATCCTGCGGCTGCCTTCTTCGTTCTGTGGCTTGTGGGAATGGCTCTGTTCAAACTGCGAAAGAATGTCCTGGAATGATTCGCTGGAATCGACGGACGGCTTGTCTGGCTGGGATTCTGGGTCGGTTGGATTGAACATGAAGAATTACAGTCTCTGATGTAAAAGTGATAGCCGGTGCTGCGGCGCGGCGTAAGTCCTTTAAATCTCATGGTGAGCGCGGCTGGATTCGAACCAGCGACCCACGCCTTAAAAGGGCGTTGCTCTACCAACTGAGCTACGCGCCCACACTCTTATTAATCTAACACAGGCCAGTGTAGCTGATCCCTTGAGCAGGAACCGCAAGGAAACGCTG
>DASXKZ010000106.1:0-2922 GCA_036496525.1 Candidatus Angelobacter sp. | reverse complement strand
CCCTGGGGCGCGGTAGGCCGTTATTCCGAACTGGGTTTCATCATCCCCGCCGCAGTCTTTATGGGATTTCTACTCGGAAAACTTCTCGACTACTGGCTTCACACCACATGGATCTACATCGCGGGAGTCATCTTCGGCGCGGTCGTCGGATTTATAGAAATGATCCGCATGGCGATCATGGCCTCTAAAGACAAGTGATGAATGCCACCGAATCACAGGCCGAAGAAAAGCCCACTCCATCCGAGCTTTTCTACGCAGGCGCGATTGATCGCGTAAAGCTCACCGTCCTGGTCTTGGGTCTAGTCCTAACCCCAATCTGCTGGCCACTCTATGGAATTAAACCAGCGGCAGGTTTCTTTGTAGGTGCGACTCTTTCCTACTTCAACTTCCACCTGCTGGCCCGCGCTGTGCACGGCCTGGCTGACCGCATCGTCCAGCAGGGAAGCGGCGAAAAAGGGGAGGTCATAGTAGGCCGCTTTCTCCTGCGTTATCTAGTCATTGGCGCGGTCGTTTATGTTACATTTGTTAGTTCTTTTTTGGCCTTCAAAGGGCTCTTGGTAGGATTGTGCCTGCCGGTTGCTGGCATGATGGCTGAAGCGGCGTGGGAGCTTTATTCAGCATTGCGCCGCGGACTCTGAACTCAAATGCCTGAACTATTACTTAGCCGAATTCTGAACGGACTTCTGCACGGCCCGGTCACCGCCCTGCTGAACCTTGTGGGCATTCACCCGGCGCATCCAGAAGCGCCAATTCCAGACCATGTGACCATGCAGGTCCTGTTGGTCATTGTTTTGACCATCTTGTTCCTGATCGTGCGTTCGCAACTCTCCGTCGAGAACCCCAGCGGACTCCAGCACGTGGTGGAAAGCGCCAACAGTTTTGTTGGAAATCTGGCCCACGAGATCATCGGCCACGGCTACGAAGAATTCATGCCTTACTTGATGGCGCTGGGCATCTTCATATTGTCAGCGAACTTAATGGGCCTCGTTCCCGGACTCGAATCCCCGACTGCAAATACCGTCGTGCCATTAGGCTGCGCCCTGGTCACTTGGTTCTACTATCAATCGAAGGGCATCCTGAAGAATGGGCCGATCGGATATATAAAACACTTCATCGGTCCACAAGAGAGCAGCATTCCGTTGTTCGTTCGTCTATTTCTACCAATATTGATGTTCCCTATTGAAGTTTGCAGCCATCTTGCACGCCTGCTCTCGCTCACTGTGCGTCTCTACGCCAACATGTTCGCCGGCGAGATGGTGACTTTGATCTTTTTCTCGTTGATACCATTCGGCGTCCCGGTTATTTTCGAAGGTCTTCATATCGGTGTTTCTTTCATACAGACGTACATTTTCGTGCTGCTGGCCTGCGTGTACTTAGGAGAAGCCACAGCCCACGAGCACTAGGCTTTATAAAAGTTTCGCAAGCGTGAGGGCGTCTGCACGAGGATGACGTCAACCACCCACTGGCGATATTTGATAAGGAGAAAAAAGTAAATGCGAAAACTGATGTTCTTATTTCTAAGCCTGATGGCCGTAGCGATGTTCGCGACTCCGGCCTTTGCTCAGGGTGGTGAGGCGGCAGCTGCTGCTTCTACGAACTGGGTGGCGATTACCTCTGGCTTTGCCATGGCGCTTGCTGTCGCACTGGCAGCTTTGGGGCAAGGCCGTGTAGCCTCCGCTGCCTGCGAAGGCATGGCACGCAACCCCGCAGCCCGTCCGGGAATTCAGCTGGCGTTGATTCTGGGATTGGCCTTCATCGAGTCCCTGGTGCTGTTCACCCTGCTGATTATCTTTGTAAAAGTTGTAAAGTAAGGTTTCTGCAAAAAGTAAAAAGCCTCTGCTTCGGCAGAGGCTTTTTGTTTCAGGAAAAATTAAAGTTAAACTTTGCGGTCGCCGCCCCAGTCACCGTTTTTAGCTTCTTTCGCAACGTTATCAAACGCTTCAATCAAAAGATGGCGCAGCCGGTAGCGGCTTTCCAGGTCGGTATCCGAAATTTCAAACCCGATTTCATTGACACGCGCGCGGCGCAGCAGCACTTGGGCTTTTACTTTCCGCCGCACCCCGGCATTGATTTCTAAGGTCGCATCGGAGCCTACACGAAGATTGTCTTCCTTTGTCCCCATCCCGCCGCCCAAACTCAGCTCGCGGATCAAAATGCTCGACTTGCCCCACGAACTGCTCAATGTCGCGGTAAGCGTCTTTGGCAGGGTAATACGCTCGTAGCGCCGTTGCCGAACCCACGGACAAGCCGGAGCCGCATCCAGCGGAGCAATAGCTAGCTCCGCGGACTCAAGTCCGCTATCCGACAGAACCTGACTGCCGAATCTTGGCTCGATCTTCGCCAAGGCTTGCGCCGAAGCAACGCGTAATTCGCGGTGATTGACCCACTTCCACATCTTCTTGGCTTCAAACAGATTACGGAGTACCGGGACTGACTCCGGTTCACGCAGCCGTCCGAGTGATTCCACCGCTTTAACTTGTAGCAACGCAGACCGTCCCTGGGCCTCGCCAGCCTCCGCAATCACCATCAACGGAGGCGCAGCGGTTCGGTCGCCGCTCATGCCAATTTCATCTACGGCTTGCGGCAGCACAGCCGGATCAAGAATTTCCAATAGCTCCAGCAAAGTGCGTCCGCGGTCCGTAGCCGCACCGTAAGCAATTTGGCGAACGACTACATCATGATAAAAGCGGTTCCACTCACGCAGCCGCAAAGGCAATAACTCTAGAAGAGTAGGAACATCCAGGCGGCTCAGAAGGCCGACCATAGCGGTAGCCTGACGGGGCTGCGCGGTACGCAATGTCTCACGCAGATGTGCCAGGCAGGGCGAGCCCAGTTCTTTGACCAAATCCACCATGCGGTCGCACTCTTCACGCCGCATGCAGCGGAAGAAGCGGTTGGCCAGATGTTCCGCCGCAGCCTGCG
>DASXKZ010000105.1:0-45348 GCA_036496525.1 Candidatus Angelobacter sp. | reverse complement strand
CGCAGAGGACGCAGAGGACGCAGAGGAAGAAGGGATTCGAATTTTGCTTTCGACTTTGCGATCTTTGCGTCCGTTGCGGTTAATTTTTCTTGGCCTTTAACCAAGAAGGTTTGCAATCATTTTGGCTAGTTGCCAATTGCTTGCTGCTATTTGCTCAACAGAAACGAGAACCCATCAAACTTGTATTCATACCGGCTCCCGTCTCTGACGGGCTTCATTTTTCCGCTCCGCGCTTGTTTGATGGCGGCCAGAACGCGAGGGAGATCGGCGGGGTCGGCTACGGGCACGTTGTGCGCTGGCAGCAGCAGCGAGGCACCCAGCCCGGACATTTTCTTGATAGACGCTTCATAGGCGTCGAGATCGGTCTCTGGACGAAAGAGGAAGATCGCTCCGGGGTAATACATGTCGCCGGTGAAGAGCAGTTTGCTTTGGGCGTCCCAAAGCGAGATGGAATCAGGCGTGTGGCCCGGAGTTGAAATCACCTGCAGCACGCGCCCGCCAAGATCGATCTTTGATCCGTCGTGAATCCAGTTGGTGATGTGAAACGGCTTTACCAAATAAGTCCTGGGATCAAAGCCTGCGGGCAGTTCGCCGCAGATTGCTCCCTGCACAATTTCTTCCTGCGCCGCTGCAACTGTTCCCCTAGCGTGTTCACGCGTGAAGGCTGTCTCCATGCCGTAGATTCTGTTGAAGCGCCAATTGTCACTCACGTGATCGTTGTGCGTGTGGGAATTCATCACGCTTACGGGCAGATCGGTCAGGCCTTCGACAACTTTTTTGATATTGCTGATGCTCATGCCGGTATCAAAGAGCAGCGCCTGTCTTTCACCAATGATCAGATAGGAAATGATTTCTTCCTGCTGGTGCGGTTCGTAGATGGCGAAAAGGCCAGGACGGATGCGGTAGACCTCAAACCATTTGTCCGGGACGTTGACGCGTTCCAGCTTGCTATAGGCGGGACGCGGGAGTTCGCGGCACCATTCCGGTTTCTGGTCGGACTGCGAAGCGAGAAGAGCGAGAATAATGCTGACGGCGAGATGCATTAGCGTTCCTGACGAGCGATATTTTCAGCCAAGGATACTCGCTTGGACGGTCATCAGGTAAGCGGCATGGCAAAATAAAAAAGGCGTCCCTTGCGGGGAACGCCTTTTTCGGAGGAGGAGGTCTCGCTGCTTACTGCTTGGGATGTGTCGACTGGAAATGCTGTTCCTGCTGTTGCACCAGCGTGTCAAACTTCTTCTTCTGGTCGTCGTTCAGCGCGGTGCGGACCTTGTTGATGGTGCCTTCACGGATGGTGTGAATTTTCTGGATCTTGTCATCGCGCGACATCGAATTGTCCTGCACAACGTTCATCGCCTGGGTGTGCTGGTCTTCCAGAGCGGTCTTCACCTTGGCCTGCTGGTCGGCGGAAAGGTTTAGCTGCTGGGACAGGGACTGCACCTGATCGTCAATGCTGGGGCGAGCGGCCATCTGTCCGCTCTGCGGCTGCTGGCCGGGTTGCGCGTTTTGGTCTTGCCCGGGCTGCGCCTGCGGTGGCTGAGTTGAAGGTTGCATGCCAGGTTGCTGTGCCTGCGGCTGCGGCTGCATGGGTTGCGTCCCTTGGCCGCCTGCTGGGTATTGTGCGAATGCCCCCAATGCGAACAAGAATGTGCAGGAAATGACTGCGGTCCTGATGGTTTTCACGTAATGGTCTCCTTAGCGCGTGGTGCGGCCAGTTCTCTTGAGATGCTTATTTTTGCCGAGAGGAGGGCAGACCAGCTCACGATCCACAAATATTGCAGAGAAGCTGCTTCAGCAGCTTGCGGATGGTGGAAAGGTAATTCAACCCACGCCATTTTGTTTTCAGGGGCTAAAGCCCCATTCATTTTGCAGAACTTATGGCACGACTAAAGTCGGTGCCCTGACACTTGTCTTGGGCGAGGAGACGTTTTTCCCGCAATCCGAAGCTGCTTCAGTACGGAAAGCAGTAGCAGTCCGGAATGGTGGTTTTTCTGGACAGATAAATAATAATTAAGGAACAGAAAAAGGGCGCCCGCAGTGGCGAACGCCCTCAGTAAAATCTTCAGGTCCTTACATTCTCCAGACCTTATTTCTGGTCGTGGTCGTGATCGGGGCCCTGGCCGTTCTTGCCGTGCATATTGTTTTCCATGTCTTTCACCATGGCATCGAATTTTGGTTTCTGTTCATCAGTCAAAACTTCGCGCACCTTGGCGTGGACCGAGTTGTGCATGCTCATCATCTTGGCATGCTTGTCTTCTTTTGACAGGGACTGGTCATTCATTGTGGCCCTCATCTGCTGATGAGTTTCGTCCATGATGGACTTGATCTTCGTCTGCTGGTCAGCGGTGAGGTTCAGCTTGGTAGTGAGATCCTGCATCATATCGTCACTACTGCGCATCTGGCCGCCGTGCTTGTGTTCTCCGTTTTCCTGCGCCGGAGGATTCTGTTGAGCAAAGGCCGCCGTGGCACACAGGCAAGCCGCAAGTAAAGCTAATAGCCGCATCAATTTCATAAGAATTTCTCCATTTCGCTGCTTAGGACGATTCGATACGCCGAGGGCTGTGATGAGTTGTCCGCCATCCACCGCGCAACGCCACATCTATAAGAACACAAATGCGCGCAGATGGATATTCGGGAGCGGCGGGAAGCTGGATGCGGCTGTGCGCTGCAGCTTTCGGAGGCAGCTCTACTTAGACGCCAAAGCCCTGTTTCTGCATGTACTGCAGCGTGGAGTTCAGGCGTTCATAATCCTGATCACTCAGTGCAATAAAGCGGAAGGGATACGTGCAGGAGCCGACCTGCGCGGGAAGGAATTCCACCAGGCCACTCACCGGGCCGGAAAGAGTGTTTACCTTGGCTTCAGCAATAGTCGCGCTGCCGATGCTGCCGGTAAATTGGGCAAGGCCGCCGGTAAGCGAAATCTTCTGCAGCACCGCGGAAACCTGATGGCCGCCGAGGTTGAAGCGAATTGATTCGTTGTTGGGGACTCGTACTCGCGGAGACCGCGTCTTGGTTTGCGTTTCCATTTGGGGAAAGTAGGGCATGAAGAGATCATCGTCTCTTTATGGCGTGGCGGAAAGATTACTGAAGCCTAAGAACCTAATCTATGTCGCTGCGCTCCAAACCGCTTCGGCATCCTTCACCACAGTAACTGCCAAGTGCGCTTGATTCAGGCGGCTCGGCGGTCGTTTATTTGTGTCGCTCTGCTCCAAACCGCTAAGCATCAATGTGTCCGCAATCATGGTCCTGCACTTGTCACGGACGGCTCGGCGCGCAAGTCGGCCTCGCCGCCTGTCCCGCCAATCGCTTACGCTACTCCATCGAGTTGATGGGATGTCTTTTATTTTTGCATGAAAGAAGCAGGGAAAAAGGGAAGGGCGGTTGTTACAACCGCCGCCCTGTTAAAAAGTCTTTATGCGCTGAGAGACGTAATCTAGCACTGAATGGTGTAACAGCCGAGTTACGTGCGTACATGCGCAACGGTGTGAGTTGAATACAATAAGGCTTCATGAATTTACCGATCGCCAAAATGCCAATCGATACGCTGTTCTCGCTTGTGGATTTTCTTGGCGTGTTTGTTGGCGCGTTTGGCGGAGCGCTGGCAGCGGTACGTGACACACGCTACAAGTACGATCTGGTTGGCGTGACTGGACTGGCACTGGCATCGGCGCTGGGCGGCGGTATTACACGCGACTTGATCCTGCAGAAAGGCCCGCCGCTGGCCTTTGCCGACGTCCGCTACTTGATTACCGCGTTGGCGGGCGCGGTGATTGGAATGACGTTAGCGCAAAAGATCGGCAAGAACACCGAGCGAGCAGTAATCTTTATTGACGCGGCTGCACTTGGCTTGTTCGCAGTATCTGGAAGCACGCGCGCTTTGAATGCCGGAATGAGCCGCCTGCCGGCATTTCTGCTGGGCGTTACTACGGCGGTGGGTGGCGGCTGCATACGCGACGTGCTGAGCGGGCGCACACCAAGGATTTTTGAACGCGGAGAGCTTTATGCGATTGCTGCTGCCTTTGGCGCGACCATGTTTTTAGTGTGCGATGCGCTCAAACTGCCCCGCGAGGTTTCAACGGTCGTGGGCTCGGTGTGCGGCTTTGGGTTGAGGTTGCTGGCGCTGCGGTATCACTGGGAGACGCGGTCGATCAGGACGGAGTAGGTTTTACCACAGAGGACACAGAGGAACACCGAGGGAAGATCGGACGATCGCACGTGATCGGGTGATCCGGTGATTGGAAAGACAAAACCTTTACCGCGGATTTACGCGGATGATCGCGGATCAAGAAACCGGAAAATTTCTATTTCACCGCAAAGGGCGCGAAGGACGCAAAGAAAAGGTTGGCAAAATTATTCCGAGTCAATACCATGATTGCGCACTGTGACGTTTTGCCTTGAAAAAGGTCAAACAGACGTTCCCGGATCAAAAACAACTATGAAAAAACTGCAGATATTCCCTCTACCCTTCGTTGTGCTCGCGCTCATTTCAATCTCTTCAGCCCAGTCGGCGCCGCCTTCTCCCACGCTGCCGTATTCGCCGAGCCTGGACGTGAGTTCCATGGACAAGTCGGTAGATCCGTGCGTGGACTTCTACCAGTACTCCTGCGGCGGGTGGCAGCAGAAGAATCCGATTCCGCCGGACCAAACGTCATGGGGCGTTTACGGCAAGCTCTACCAGGACAACCTGGCTTTTCTGCGCGGCATTCTGGAGCAGGCCGCAGCGACCAAGGGGCAGCGCGACACGGTGACGCAGGAGATCGGCGACTTCTACGGTGCTTGCATGGATGAGCCAGCCGTAGAAAAGCTGGGATTGGGCGCGTTGAAGCCGCAACTGACGGCGATTGGGCAGCTCAAGTCGTCCCACGAGTTGGCGCCGCTGGTGGCGCGCATGCAGCTTGATTTGGGCGGTGCGGTATTGTTCGGCAGCAGTGCGCGGCAGGATCCCGACAATTCAGAACAACAGATTGCCGGCGTGGACCAGGGCGGGATTGGGCTGCCCGACCGCGATTACTACATCAAGGATGATCCAAAATCGAAAGAGACGCGCGAGCGGTACCTGCAACACATAGAGAAAATATTTGAGCTGCTGGGAGACAAGCCGGCTGTCGCCAAGGAAAACGCGGATACGGTCATGCGAATTGAGACCGCGCTGGCTACGGCGTCACTCACGCGAGTGGAGCGGCGTGATCCGTACAAGCGCAAAAACAAGATCAAGCTGGCTGACCTGGAGCAGATGGTGCCGAGCTTTGACTGGGCAGCTTACTACAAGACGTTGAAAGCACCGCAGTTTGAAATTGTTAACGCGGCCCCACCGGCATTCTTCAAAGAACTGGAAGCGCAACTGAAGAATGAGCCGATTGCCAACCTGAGAAATTATCTCCGCTTTCATCTGGCCAATGGCTATGCGGCTTATCTGTCTTCCGGGTTTGTGCAGGAGAATTTTGATTTCTACCTGAAATACCTGCGCGGAGCCAAAGAGATGCAGCCGCGGTGGAGACGCTGCGTGCAATACACCGATCGCGACCTGGGCGAAGCACTGGGGCAGGCGTATGTGCGCAAGGTCTTTTCGCCGGAGTTGAAGGCGGGCACACTGGACATGGTGCGCCGGATTGAAGACGCCATGGCGCAGCGGATCGCGCAACTGGACTGGATGAGCCCGGAGACAAAAGAGCAGGCCATGGCCAAGCTGCATGGCATCCGCAACAAGATTGGCTATCCGGAAAAGTGGCGCGACTATAGCTCGGTGAAAATTTTGCGCAATGATTTTGTAGGGAACGTGCAGAGATCGACCGAGTTTGAACGGCACCGCAACTTCAACAAAATTGGCCAGCCGGTGGACCACGGTGAGTGGGGCATGACGCCTCCAATCAGTCAATTTGCATAACCAGCATGCATTTGCTGGCTTCTCGCCAACCTTGAAGGACTGGAAGATGGGTAGAGCTCCCTCGCTCCGCTCGGGATTAAACTTCGAGCGCATGTACAATATGCGTTCTAAATGGCCCTCACCATCGTACAAGCCGGTGATCCCGTTCTGCGCCGCCCAGCGCGAGCGCTGAGGCCGAATGAAATCCGCAGTCGCGAGATCCGCGAGCTAATTGAGCAAATGAAAGAGACCATGTATGCAGCGCCGGGAGTTGGACTGGCCGCGCCGCAGATTGGCCAGGGCATTCAACTGGCGGTGATTGAGGACCGTCCGGAATATACAAAGGACTGGACGCCGGAGCAACTGGCTGAGCGCGAGCGCAAGGTCGTGCCGTTCCATGTGATTATTAATCCCAAGATCACGCTGCTGAGTGAAGAGCGCGTGGAATACTTTGAAGGCTGCCTGAGCCTGGATAACCTGATGGCGCTTACGCCGCGCGCGCGCCGCGTGCGCGTGGAATGCGTGGACGAAAAGGGCGAAGCGAAAGTGATTGAGGCCAGCGGCTGGTATGCGCGCATCTTGCAACATGAGATCGACCACCTTGCGGGGACGATGTATGTGGACCATATGTATCCGCGTACGCTCATGACGGTGGAGAATTTTACGCAGCACTGGAAAGGCAAGACTCTGCCGGAAATGAAGAGACAGCTATAGATCGCCGGAACACCTACCACGGAGGCACGGAGACACGGAGAAGAACGGGGCGGGAGATCGGGATGCAGCAACCTGAGACTGCTCCAGGAGTCTCGTTACTAGCGGCGAAACATTTTCTGTCCCATATCCGAATCATTTACACTGCCAGTTCGAAATTCACCGAGGAAAACTATATGAACAGGATCCTTTCTCATTGCACAGTGGCCATTCTTTTTCTTGCAGCTTGTTCCGCCAGCGCACAAAGCGCGGCAGCGCCTTCGCGTGAGGACAGTGCAGACCCGGCCGAGCAGGTTTTCAAGAATATCCAGGCGCTCAAGGGCACGCCGGCGAACCAGATAGTCCCGTCGATGCAGTTCATCGCCAATTCGCTGGGTGTGGAGTGCGATTTCTGCCACGTGCGCGGCGCGTTGGATAAGGATGACAAGAAGCCCAAGCAGACGGCGCGCCAGATGATCCTGATGCAGATGGCCATTAATCGCGACAATTTTAAGGGTGAGCGTGAGGTGACATGTTTCTCCTGCCATCGCGGAGCGCATGATCCCGTGGGCGTGCCGATCATCTCTGACGCAGAGACAAAACGTCCTGAGCCGGAGAAAGCAGAAGCAGCAGCGCCGGCATTGCCCACGGCCGACGAGATCCTGAATAAATATGTTCAGGCTGTAGGCGGCGCGGCAGCCGTGGAGAAGATCACCAGCCGCGTGGAAAAAGGGACGATCAGCTTTGGTCCGCAGCAGCTACCGGTTGAAGTGGTGGCCAAGGCGCCGAACAAACGCATTGCACTGGTGCATACGCCGAATGGAGACAACATTACGGCTTTTGACGGGCATGCAGGATGGCTCGGCAATCCCGGACCCAGGCCACCGCGAAATATGAGCGCGCAGGAAAATGAGGCCAGCAGCTTTGACGCCACGTTCTACCTGCCCACGGAACTCAAGAAGATGTTTGCCCAGTTCCGCGTGCGGCCGGCGGCAGACAAGGTCGACGGCCACGATGTGGTGCAGTTGATCGGCGCGAACCCGGGAAAGGCCCCAATGCGGCTCTTCTTTGATAAAGAGTCCGGCCTGCTTCTGCGCAGTATTCGCTATGCTGACACGCCGTTGGGGCGTAATCCCACGCAGGTGGATTATGCCGACTATCGGGCGCAGGACGGAGTAAAGGTCCCATTCCAGTGGACGGTTGGGCGACCGCTGGGCCGCTTTACCATCCAGGTGACTGAGCTGCAGCAGAACGTGCCGGTGGACGATAAGAAATTTGAGAAGCCCGCGGCGGCTGCAGCGCCAGTAAAGCCGGGCAACTAAAGGCGGCAACTTACCGCGGATTTTCGCGGATGGACGCGGGTAAGAGCATCGCCGCAGATTTGCGCAACGCGGCAGAGCCGCAACCAAAAAGAAACATCTACCACGGAGGCGCGGAGACACGGAGAAAACCCAAAAGCAACGGTCGAAGGCAGAACCTCAACTCAGAGAACACAGAGAAACTTCGGAAGACGCGGAGAGTTGAAGAAAAAACCGGAATGCGAAGATTAGCGAAAAGAATTCTTCGCGGCATGGAACGAATCTGATTGTTAGCAGTGCAGAGGAGCACAGATCAAAAAGGCGTGGCCGCGAATTTCGCGAATGAACACGAATTCAGAAGGGCTTGGTAATTCGTAATCTAAGAGCGAGAACCACGAACTGGAAGGATGCGAATTACGCTGCATCCGATTTCGCGTGAGCCGGGCCAGGGCAATACGAAAACTACTGTGGTTGCCGACGGCGATGAATTTTTGTGTTCAGCGATTATGCCTACGGAGAAAAATAAGGACGGGTATGGAGCCCTGCTCTTAAGCGCCTACAAGACGTCCGGCCATGGATCCTTTGAGATCGCGGAGAGAGTCGATGGGTTTATCGCGGCTTCAAACTGGCCTCCGCGGTACTTCTCTGAGTACTCAGACTGGTCAAAGCGCGAACGACAGGCGATCCAACTTGCGAAAGGTCGAGTGCTGGATATTGGCTGTGGCGCAGGACGATTCTCACTCCATCTGCAACAGAAGGGATTCGACGTCACGGGCATCGACAACTCAAGAGGCGCGGTGGAGGTCTGCAAGCTGCGCGGCGTGAAAAATGTCCGGCTCATGTCCATCGACGAGATTGGGAAATTCAAACCTGCGTCCTTTGATAGCGTCATTATGATGGGCAATAATTTCGGGCTGTTCGGCGGTTTCAAAAAGGCCCGGCGACTCCTAAAACAACTGTACGCGATTACCTCAGTCGAGGGCCAGATCATTGCCGAGGCCGTGGATCCCTATCAGACGAACGAGAAACTCCATCTCGCCTACCAGAGGCGCAATCGCGCGCAGGGACGCATGTCCGGCCAGTTGCGGATCAGGATCCGGCACCAGAACATAGTTGGCGCGTGGTTCGATTACCTGCTGGTATCGCAAGAAGAGATGAAAGGCATTCTGTCTGGGACAGGATGGGAACTGGCAAAGATTTTGCCCGACAAAGGGCCTGGCTACACTGCGATCATTACAAAGACAAGAAAGGGTTAGCCGCAGATTTGCGCAGAGGAACGCAGATAAAGCAAAAATCAAATTGACCCTCCCGTTTACATATAAAAGTGTTTGTGCAGCCAGACGAAGTCTGAGCTAGTGATGAAGGCGTCTCTTATCTGAAACTGCACCGGGAACAAACCGGGAACTTGAAGAATGAGTTGGTCGAATCCAACAGCGGACGCATCATCGTCGCTTGCGCCACGTTCCCTGGCACTTCTAATTGCAGCCATGTACTCGGCCAGCGCGTCTCTAGGCGGCCAAATGTCGAGAAACACCTTGAGCCATTCGTGCCCTGCTTGAGCCTGCTTGACTAGATCTCCCATGAAAGACGAATCTCGCCCCTCCACGTCGGCGATTACATCATCCATCGTCTTGATCTCGTTTTTGGATGAAACAAACCCGAGACCCTCCAGTACCTTGCGATTAAGTCTGTCATTCCGGGAAAGAACAGAATGCGAGGTCACAAAGCTCAGATCCAGCATTTTGTATTTCGCCAGTATCAGGTGCAGATCGGTAGATCGCAACACTAGTTTCCCGCATGATGACGCGTAGGGCTGGACCGCTGCAGCCACCTCCTCACCGATAGCAGTGAGGCTGGAGATCGTAATCCTCTGGCCGACAAGTTTTTCGAGCTCACGGTATTTGACGTCATGGACACGGCGAAGCAACCGCTTGTTCATCGAGTCATATCCTTACGATGGTCAAGGTCTGAGAGGGCCTCGCGACCCTCCTCAGAGTTATTAGCCCTTCACGCACACCACCTGCCGCAAGGTGTGAACGATTTCGACCAGGTCCTTCTGCGCTTCCATTACAGCGTCAATGGATTTATACGCCATTGGAGTCTCGTCGATCACGTCTTCATCTTTGCGGCATTCAACGCCTTGCGTTGCGGCAATGTGGTCAGCGACGGTGTAACGGCGCTTGGCTTCCGCGCGGGACATCGCACGTCCGGCGCCGTGGCTGCAGGAGTTGAAGCTTTCCGGATTGCCCTTGCCGCGCACGATGTATGAACGCGCTCCCATGCTCCCGGGGATGATGCCCATATCGCCTTCACGGGCGCGAACAGCGCCTTTACGGGTGATGAGGACATTTTCTCCATAGTGATGTTCCCAGGTCACATAGTTGTGGTGGCAATTTACTGCTTCCACATGCGCTTCAAACAGCGGGACCTCGCCGCAGTTGCTGACAGCCGCAATAATGTTGGCCATCATCAACTGACGGTTCAGCAGGGCATACTCCTGTGCCCAGTGCACGGCTTCAACATAGTCCTTGAAGTGGTCCGTGCCGTGCGGCAGGTACGCTAGGTCGGCATCCGGCAAATTGATCATCCACTGGCGCATGTCTTCCTTTGCCAGTTCGATGAAAAACGTGCCAAAGCGATTGCCCACACCCCGCGAACCTGAGTGCAGCATGAACCAGACGTTCTGCGCTTCAGCTTCATCAAGGCAGACTTCAATGAAGTGGTTGCCTGTTCCAAGCGTGCCCAGGTGGTTGATGCGCTGCTGGTGGTTCAGCTTGGGATACTTTTTGACAATCGCCTCATAACGATCGTTCAAAGTAGCCCACACGTCTAGCGTCGAAGCCGGAGCTTCGTGCCATGCGCCACGATCATTCTTGCCGCCGTTATCGGTGCGTCCGTGCGGTACGGCCTTTTCAATAGCCGTGCGGATGCCGTGCAAGTTGTCAGGCAAGTGCGAGGCGTTGAGGCTGGTCTTTACCGCCATCATGCCGCAGCCAATATCCACGCCCACAGCAGCAGGGATGATTGCGCCCTTGGTGGGAATCACGCTGCCCACCGTAGCGCCGATACCCCAGTGCACGTCCGGCATGGCTGCAACCCACTTATATATGAACGGAAGCTGCGCCACGTTCAGCAACTGCTTCTGTGCCGCCTCTTCCACCGGGACACCCTTGGTCCATGCCTTGATAAGTACGCCGTTTTCCTGCGTGTAAACGTTGTAAGTCTTTTCGCTCATTGTTGATTCACCATTTTGTTTCTTAAACGCCATAAATCGACGCGGTTAAATTTGCCAGGGAACAATCCGAAAACAGCCAGTTACTGGATAGAGAGAATTGAACTCCCATCTTCCGGATAACCAGGATGCTCTACCGTTGAGCTATACCCCGAAGTAGCTGTGTTCTTCGCCACCGGCAAATTCTTGTTTTACATTCTCTGGATACGCCGTCTTCTCTGTTGAAGCATCCCTTGTATATATCGCAGCTCATTGCGATTGCATTGCTTCTTTGTAATAAGCACCAGGTTCCAGCCATAGTTGAGCCGTACATCTTTTTTGAAAAAGATGTCCCAAATCATCTCTGGTTGTTCACGCCGATCAACAAAGATGCGATTGAAATAAGAGTGATACCAGATTCCATCGTACTTTCGGTATCCTCTTGTACGTCAATCCTGAGCCAAGTTACTTCTTCCGCCAGCAGTCGTTGACGTTTCAGTGCACGTCTGTTTGGCGGCAGCGCGTGGCATAGCAGTCGTGTTCGCGGATGGACATAAAATCCTTCCACCTCCTGATGCTGGCCATTCCATCGCAGATAAAAGACCTTGCCATTCAAGCCCATGTAGCGGCCCCAACAGGTCTTTTAACCATTTCGCAGAGTAGCTGTAGTCGCGATAGGAAGCAGAAATTCCCATGTACTTTGGCTGCTCATCATAATCGTGATCGGGGAGATACGGCAGAGACGCACCGAACTTGCGGTTCGGCACGTAGGACTGTCCGCGCGGCCGCTCGACCACAACTTTTTTCATGTCCGATCTCATAACTCCTTCTTTCCTTCATTCCCCCTGCGACTTCCATTCAGGCGCAGGTATGCGCAGCAATGGCCATGACAAACCATTCGCGCATTGGTCCAGATTTCAACGTTTGTGCGACAAAAGACGCGGTATCGAGAGCAGATGAATGCTCAAGGCCGGTTTTTGCTTTTGGATTAAACGCTGATAGCAGAGGCTGAAAGAAGGAGCGCTTATTGGAAAAGCGCGGCGTTTGCCCAATAGCAACCGAGTAACCGATATTCCGGCGTCGATTGTTTATGCAGATCGAGATTGGATCGTTTCATCATTGGGGCAAATGCCTCTGCGAGAACTAATATGCCATGAATCGAGTTTGAGCGGAAGAGGCCGGCAAAAGAAAAATGCAAAAAAACCAGGATTCTTACCGCTGATTATTGTCCGCGGGCCGCAGGTAGGCCGAACTAGTTCATTCATCGGCATCCATCTGCGCATTCTGCCCTGCTTTCTATTCCCAACTTCGCTTTCAACCTATTGCAAGTAAAGCACCTATTACCTCAGTAATCTTATATTCCCTGGACTTCCAACATAAACTGCACGGTCATGAGTATCAAACACCGCATTTGGGTCTTGTTATTTCTCATATCGGCGCTGGCCGCTTCAGGTGAAGCGAAGCAGTTGGCCGTGATTGTGGACAAGACCAACAACACGGGTGGGCTTTCGACGGCAGACTTGGCCAAGGTCTTTAAGTTTGACAATCACAAGTGGCCCGATGGCCGTCCTGTGATTCTAGTTCTGCGCGATCCTTCCACGCCGGAGATGAAAACGGCGATGGAAAAGCTTTACCACATGCAGGTGGACCAATTTAAGTCTCTGCTGGCGGCGCATTCCAGCGGAGTCATTATCGTGCGATCAGAAGATGAGCTCTTGAAATCGGTGGAAGCAATTCCCGGCGCGGTCGGACTGGTGGATGTTTACTCCATCAATGGCCGCGTGAACGTTTTAAAAGTTGACGGCAAGCTTCCGCTGGAGCAGGGATATTTCTTGAAAGGCAATTAGCCACAACTGCCGCGCGCTCGCATGCTACTGACAGCAGAAGCGGTCAATCGTTTTATCGTTTTAAGGAGTCATAGATGAGGTCGATCAAGGTTTCCACTCTGGCGCTGCTCATGATTTTTGGTCTGTATGCCTTTGCGCATGACACACCCACGGGCATGCATATCTCCACCAAGTCGCCGCAGGCGCATGTGCTTTTTGAAAAAGGCATACAAAAGATGGAGATGCTGCACACGCAGGACGGCCTGAATAGTTTCCGCAGCGCCGTGCAGGCCGATCCGCAATTTGCCCTGGGCCACATCTTTCTCACCTTCTTTTCACAGGACCCGACGGAGCAAGTAGCCGAGCGCGAAAAAGCGCTGGCCACGCGCGCTTTTGCCGGGCCGGAAGAAAAACTCGTTATCGATTGGCTGGCTAACGCAAGCCAGGCCAACTGGGTCCCCGCGATCCAGGCCATGAATGAAGCGCTTACCAGCTATCCCAATGACAAGCATCTGCACTGGCTGGCCGGATGGTGGCTGCAGCTTGACCGCAGCCAGACACAGCGCGCCATCGCCATGTTTGAGCAGACCATGAAGATCGATCCGCAATTTGCCGACGCGTATAACGAAGCCGCTTATTGCTATGCTCGCCAGGGCAACTTTGACAAAGCTTTTGCAGACATCAAGCGCTATACCGAACTCGTTCCCAATGAGCCCAACCCGCAGGATTCTTTCGCGGAAATCTCCCGCATGTCCGGACGGTTTGAAGACGCTCTGACGCATTACCGCATGTCGCTCAAGATCGATTCCTCATTCCATGAATCGCAACTTGGCTTGGGCGATACGTACGCGCTGATGGGCGACCAGCAAAAAGCCCGCGCGGAATATGCCAAGGCCATTGAAGTTGCGTCGCCGGTACAGAAAGTCCTGTGGTCATTGCAGGTGGCCGCAACGTATGTCCGCGAAGGCGACCTGGCCGCCGCAGACAAAGCTTTTACCGCTGTAGCCGAGCAGGCCCACGCAAAAGACTTTGCCAATATCGAAGCTGAAGCGTATCGCAGCATGTCCATGTACCAGCTTGAGGGCGCTGCATCACTGGCTGTGCTGGCCAAGGCTGAAGCTGCTCTCCATGAAGCGCATAAAGTTCCGCAATCACTGCTGAACCAGGAGATGGCCCAGGTGCTGCGCACCAGGGTGGAACGGGCTTTAGTTGCGAGCAACCAGGCAGATAACAATGCCAAACTGGCCGCAGAAGCGCTCAAGCAATTGCAAACGCTGTCTGAGGCCAACGACTCTGACGGCATTATCTCCGGCGCCTTCCATGGCGCAGCCGGAGCCATGGCGCTCACCCAGGGCAAATTTGCCGATGCTGTGAATCACCTGGAAGAAGACGATCAAAATGCTATCTCCATGCGCGCCCTGGTTGCCGCCTATAACAAGAACGGACAGCAGGGTAACGCCACTCGACTGGCCGCCAAACTGGCCGCGCTGAACGTTCCGCTCATTGAGCAGGCCGTGGTGGTCCCTGAATTCCGCAAGCAGCGCGCTGCTATGGCGTCTAAGTCAAACCCGGCTCTGGATCCTCGGGCGAAGTATCGCTAGGAATCTAGCAATTAGCACTTGGCCAAACCAAAACCTTTCAAGGACGTTAAGCAGATTTCCCGCCGCAAGGCGGGATTTTTGCATTAGACCATCGTTGAGACGTCGTTTCCCACGTTTGTCTTCCCGATCACCAGATTCCCCGATCACCGGATTAACCGATCTAGCCGCGCTCCGCGCGGCCTACCCCCTCCTATCCCCATCCCAGATTGGCGTAGCTTTCAAGCACATCATCCCGGGTCATCCCAGATTGGCGCGCATTTCAGAAGTTTGACCTCGATTGGCGTACACTTCAGGGCTTCCCACCGACTCCGGAAGCCTCTTCCCAATCTCTCCATTCAGATCAGTGTCCTCAGTGTGAATCAGTGGTGGTGTTTGTTCTTGGCTTTTCAGATCACTGCTCTCAGCGTTAATCAGCGGTAAGGTTTGTTCTTGGGCTTTCAGATCAATGTCATCGGTGTTCATCAGTGGTGGGTTCTTCACCTTCTCAATTCTCTTCAACTTCTCTATCCGCTCGTCATGCGCATCCATAGCTCCTTCTTCAGGCTGTATCTCCGTTACCATTTCTGCGTCCGCCTGCCCAAATGTGGTCTTATTTACGTTGGCCGCTGCTATCTGTATGGAATACAACAGTAGTCCTGCCTTCTTTTCTGAAATCTCGTCGTCAATCAGAGCCCTTTGCACCAGCATTACCGCCATCTGGATAGCGTTCGCGTCCGTCAGGGCCGGAAGAAGTAGGTTTTCCGCCCGCGCTTTCCGCATCTGGTAGTGGGCATAGCAATATATGTCGTTCTTCATTTTGGGAGACTTGCAGACCGTTCCATCTTCCCTGAGCCACATGCATCTAGGCGCTTGGTCGGCTCGCTGCAGGTTCCGGCGCAAGTTGTAATAAATCTGCTGCTCCAGCGCCCGCTCATCCGTAATCTTATGGCTCGCATTGGGATTGCGCTCCAGATGGTTCTTGAGCGCGGCATAGGCTTCTCCCAGTTGCCGGCTTAGCCGTGCCGCTTCTTCCTGTATCTTTTGTTCTTCCAGCCGTTTTTGTCTTTGCAATTCCTCGTACTGCTCGTTGGTCAGTCGTTGCCCATCCACAATCCAGTAACTCATGTCTGATAATCTCCTTCTCCAGCGGTGAACTGGTAAAGTGCGCAAAATTATGCCGCTCTGCTTGTGGCCCTTGTCCCTGCTTTCTCCTGACTCATTTCCGATCCGTGGAAATCACTGTTATCCGCGTTATCAGCGGTGAGGTTTTCCTTTGTGGTTCTTCGTGTACTTTGTGGTTAAAAGTTGTTCTTTTCCTATTTGAGACGAAATGGCCCACTGTAGCCCATTTCTGCTGATCGAATCAATAGCGAAGTAGTACGATAGCAGAATTGAAATCCGGCCATCTTGACAAAACCACCCCGCAGAAACATTTCAATTCTGCCCCTCTTGACAAGCCACCCCCCCTTGTTCCACGACCGTCTCGGAACGTTGCGAATGTTTTTTCAGCTTGAGGCTCGTGTAGCCCAGCCCGGGGTCCCCGGGACAGCCGGTTTTTGGCTTCCTGGGGTGGAGGCGCCCTCGGCTGTGATCCGATTGCCTTCGGTTTTGGTTCTTCTCCGTGTCTCGGTGCCTCTGTGGTAGGTTTTTGCTTTCCTCCGTGTTCCTTCGTGTCCTTTGTGGTTAAAGATTTGGCTCAGTGTCATCAGTGTGATCAGTGGTAAGGTTTGCCGCCAAGTCCCTGTTAGAATCCGTTAGCCGAAACGGTAACAAATGACCTTTAAATTCGTCATGGGCGTGTTGTCCGTCCTCCTGATGGTCCTTGCTTTTACGATTTACATCTGGCAGACCACTAGAGAAGATGGTGTTCGTCCGCATCCGTTCTCCTGGTTTTTGTGGGGATTTGTTACGGGGGTGGTTTACCTGGTACAGATTTCACAAGGAGCAGGGGCCGGAAGCTGGGTAGTCGGCTTTACGGCGCTCACTTGTTTTCTGATCGGCGCCATCAGCTTTTTCAAAGCCAAATGGCATTTTTCATTTTTCGATTGGTTTTGCCTGGGTGCAGGCCTGATAGTGTTCGTCTACTACCTGCTTTCGAAGAATCCAACACAATCCGCCATTCTGGCAACTGCTACTGACGTTTTAGGATACGGATCAACAATCAAGAAAGGCTGGATCCATCCGCAGAAAGACAGCGTCAGTTCATTTGCTCTGAACAGTGCGAAATACGTTCCATCGCTTTTTGCGCTGCAATCCTATTCATTGGCGACCTGGCTGTATCCGGCAACACTTGTGCTCATGAACGGTGTAGTCGCGATCATGCTATTGGCACGACGGCGCTCGACAAATTAAAGGCTGTTCAAGGTTGCGCATCGAATGTGGCGTTGCTAGATTTTCTACCAAGGAGATGTTTTATGCATGACGCTATTCCGCTCATCCTGGCGGCCCTCATGGCTGTCGGGATCATTGTTATCGGTTGCTTCTACCTTGTATCTCCTGAGCGAATCTCAGGAACATTTGGTCTCAAGCCACCTGCGTCCGATGCTGACACTCGTGCGTGGCTCCGCCCGAAAGGAATTCGAGACATCGCAACTGGATTGGTCGTGCTCACCATGATGCTGACCGCGGACAGGCGCTTGGTAGGCATAGCTATACTCGCTTTTGCCATCGTCCCTCTTGGCGATATGTCGATCGTTCTGGGGTCGGGCGGGTCGAAGTCGACAGCGTTGTCCGTTCATGGCGTAACCTGCGCGCTGATGCTTCTGGTCGGCCTCTTGCTGATCCATGCCATTTGAGAGAAACGCATCTCACCGACGCGTGAAGGATGGGAAGCTGATCGAACATTGGGACGAACGCAATCTGCTGGAAGTATTCCGGCAAATCGCCGCGGCGACGGTTAGAAAGATAAGGACAATGAATCATTGGATGTGGCTGTTGTCTCTGGTTGGCATTCTAAGTACGGCAGTTGTGTTCGGCACGGACATGTTCTTTTTGACTATCGGCCGTCCCGCTCTCAGATTGGCTTCTCCATCTGCCGGAACCGAAATTATGGGCTTCTTCCACATGTTCGCCGACACGCGGATGCCGATCTGGGGCGTCTCGGCCATCTTGTCCAACCTCTTGCTGGTCGTATTAAGCAGGAGTGGGCAGCGCTGGTTCTATCTGGCATCGCTCATAATGCTGATTCTGTTCGTCATTCTCTACAATCTCTTGTCAAAACCAATTAATCGGATTCAAACCAAAGCGGCAAAAACCGGAGAAAGACTCGACAACGGTCGAGAGCTACAGGCGTCGTGGGATAGGGTGTTATTGGTCCGTGTTCCTCTGCTCGTTGTGTCCCTGCTTGCCCAATGCCTCGCGTTGCTGGTCGCTTCGGCGTAAATGTGGCTTCCCCTTTGAACCGGAAAGCAAAGCCTGCGGCTTTCATCGGAGTGCCAGAACTGACAATTGCGGAGCCCAGAAAGGACGCCAGGATACATTTTGCGACTGGTACAATTGTGCCGAAAAGCTCGGACGGAAGGGGCTGCGATGTGGGCACGCTGGGCGACCCTGCTTTGGCCGAAGGTATTCGTTGTTTTGCTGTTGATCTGCGCCTTTCCTGAGGGTATGGGGCACGCACAGATCAAACCCATTCGGCGCATTCTGATCATTAACGAAGTGAACACGAACATTCCGTTTGCAAAAGCCGTGTCCACCTACATGTTCGACTGGCGGGCGTTGCGTCGCTGGGGACTCAGCGAAAGCCATTTTCCGCCGGGCAGCGTTGTTCTGAACCGGGAACCGACGCTCTGGGACTCGTATAAGTGGTACATCGTGGGCGGAGTTTTCCTGTTATTGGCTCAGACATCATTGATCCTCGGACTTTCGTGGCAACGGGCGACTCGCAGAAAAGCTGAACGCGAACTGGCACTTACTTACGATCGGCTCCGCCTGGCGGTGGAAGCCGGAAAGTCCGTGGGTTGGGACTGGGACATCAAGACCGGACAGGACCAGTGGTTCGGCGACCTCCAAAACATGTTCGGAATCGCTTCGGACACTTTTACCGGGCGCGTCGAGGAGTTTCATCGCCGGATTCACCCGGAGGACCGGGAACGTGTATGGAGCGCTGTCTCTGACGCCAGAAAGAACCATACGCCTTACGCGGCGGAGTTCCGCGTTGTTCGCGTTGATCAATCCGTCCGTTGGGTTGCAGCGCGAGGAAAGTTCTACTACAGAAATAATGGCGACGCCGAGCGGATGATGGGTATGGCCGTGGATATTACGGACCGCAAGCTGGCTGAGGAGGTTCGGTTCAGGCACACCGCCATTGTGGAGTCCTCTCCCGATGCAATTATTTCGAAGAATCTGGACGGGGTGATTCTGAGTTGGAATTCCGGTGCGCAACGCCTCTTTGGATATAGCGAGACCGAAGCGATCGGGCAGGCGATTACGATTCTCACCCCATCTGATCGTCCAGACGAGGAGAACCATATTCTTGACAGACTCCTGGATGGCGAGTGCATCGAACAGTTCGAAACAACGCGAATAACCAAAGCAGGAAAAACGATCGAGGTGTCGCTGACCATTTCACCCATCAGGGATGGGACTGGCAAGATAGCGGGATGCGCTACCATCGCACGCGATATCACCGAGCGTCGTCGCGCCGAGGCAGCAGTAAGAGAGAGCGAGGAGCGCTTTCGCCTGGTTGCCAATACAGCACCTGTGATGATCTGGATGGCGGGCACCGACAAGTTGTGCCACTACTTCAACAAGCCCTGGCTTGATTTCACGGGCCGGACCTTTGAGCAGGAACTCGGTAACGGCTGGACACAAGGAATCCACAGCGAGGATGTCGTCGACTGCCTGAAAACTTACACGGAAGCATTCGACAAGAGAGAACAGTTTGAGATGCAGTACCGGATCCGGCGACACGACGGTGAGTACCGCTGGATCATCGATATCGGCGTGCCCCGGTTGAATGAGGAGGGTAGCTTCGCCGGGTACATCGGATCCTGCATCGATGTGACCGAGCGAAAACGCGCCGAGGAAGCGCTATCTACGATTGGCCGCAGACTCATAGAAGCTCATGAGGAAGAACGCACCTGGATTGGCAGAGAACTACACGACGACATCAACCAGCGTCTTGCGTTGTTGGCTATTGAGTTGGACCTTTGGAGTAAGCAGAATTCAGGATCGAAGTTCTCCGAGCATTTGAACCATGCTCGGAGCCGAATTACAGAGCTTTCCAGCGATGTGCAGGTTTTATCTCATCGCCTCCATTCCTCGAAACTCGACATTCTGGGATTGACCGTTGCAGCCAGAAGCTTCTGCAAAGAGCTGTCTGACAATGCTAAGGTGGAGGTGCGCTTCAGTCCCTCGGCGGTTCCAGCGACCCTGCCCCATGAAGTGTCACTTTGTTTGTTCCGGGTTTTGCAGGAAGCGCTTCAAAACGCCACCAAGCACAGTGGAGTCAGAGTTTTTCACGTGAATCTGCGCGGGAGTCCGGACGGTCTGGAACTAACGGTGTCTGATGATGGGATAGGCTTCGATGAACACGAGGGGTTCTCGCGGCAAGGCCTGGGATTGATCAGCATGCGCGAGAGGCTGCAGATGGTAGATGGCGTTTTGGAGATTAGAACGTACCCCGGAGGAGGAACCACGGTTTCTGCACGGGTTCCTCTACAAAAGGTTCAGCAGCAATCAAAGGCGGGATAAAGGTAATGTGAGCGGAAGAGCAACTAGCGGAGCACTCAAGCGAAATTCATCGAATCGTGTGCGATGCAGGTAGAGAGACAGAAATCAATTTCTGCCTCGGTGATGGTGCCTTTCGAGCTGAATTGAGGGGCTGAAACATATCCCGCATGAAACCGGCCCCCTCAGCGTTCTTTCCAATTGGTTCCAGCACATCTCGCGCAAGCCCGTCCCGATCAGCCGTTCTGGATATGACGTTTCTTTTGGAGGAAACCATGAAATTGGAGATTGCTGTGGCGCTTTGTGTTTTCGCCGGCCTGGCTATGGCGGAAGACAGACTGCCGTCAAAAGTCGTTCGTGTGACGGGTACCGCGGAGATTAAAGTTGTGCCTGACCGCGCCGTGATTGACATAGGCGTGGAAAAACAGGACCCCAGCGCCAGCGCGGCCAAGCATGCTGAAGATGCCGCTGCGCGACGTATTCTTGCTGCACTTCGCACTATCGGAATCGACGAGAAGGATGTTCAGACCACATATCTTTCGCTCCAACCGCAGTCCTATACTCGCAAGGGCGTCAGGATTTCCTACTTTGTTGCCGCCCAAACCATGACCATCACGGTCCGCGATCTGGGCAAGCTGGACGCATTGCTGGAAACGCTGATCAAGGCCGGGGGCAACCGAATTGACTCGATTGGCTATGAGACCAGTGAATTGAGAAAGTATCGTGATCAGGCTCGCGGCGAGGCCGTAAAAGCTGCCCGCGAGAAAGCCAGCGCACTGGCCAAAGCGCTGGGGCAGGACATCGGCAAAGCACAATCGATTGAGGAAGCGCCTGAGCCCGAATCCACTGCCAACGCCAGGTTCAACTATTACGGCGACGAAACCAAGGTATCCGCGAGGGAGACGGCACCTTCCATCGCCCTTGGACAAAAGGCTATTTCGGCCTCAGTAACCGTGTCGTTCGAATTAAACTGAGCGTGCTGAAACATATCCCGCATGAAACGGCTCTCTCGGCGTTCTTCCCGGCAGGCGGGAGCAGCTCGTCTGGCTGTGTGCTGGCGGCTGATTGCTGCCTGCTGATTGCTGCCTCAATTTCATGTATCCTTTACTTTCTTTCAATTGCAGGCTTTAGGAGATTCAATGAGGGCACGGAAGTTGAAGGCCTTTTACGGCGTAATAGCGTTCTTAGCGGTGTGTGCGGCCGGTTTTTTGAGCGGATGCGCCAGCGGCCACAAGCAGTTTGTGTATGTAACAGGGCAGGGGACCAATGAGGCTTTTCAGTTCCGCGTGCAGTCCGATGGAACGCTTGTGCCTTTGGGGACGCCGAATTTTCCTGTCGGATCCAATCCGTCGGCGCTGAAGCCGCACACTTCCGGCGACTTCCTTTATACAACCGATTTTTCCGGCAACGATGTGACCTTGCTGGACATTAACGCGAGCAACGGCAATCTTTCCGTGCCGGTGAGCATCAGTATTGTTAATCCCACGAACCCTACCAATATTTTTGCCACCGATAAAGGCCCCGTTTCCCTGGTGATGTCGCCGACTGCGCCATTCCTGTTTACGGCCAACCAGACGGCCGGCAACGTTACGGCTTATACAGTTGATCCGGGCACGGGGAGCCTGGGAGTGCTTCCCGGTTCGCCGTTTCCAATTGTGCCGGCATCGCATCCTTCGTCTATAGCAATTTCACCCAAAGGCGATTTCTTGTTTGTGGCCAATGCCACTGAAGGCACCATAGCGGTGTTTAATATCAACGGCAATGGCGTACTCGCGCAAGCCGGAATACCGACCTCAGTGGGCGCAGGCGCAACACCAACTTCAATCGCCATAGAACACTCCGGCCGCTTTCTCTACGTGACGGATCCTGCGCACAACGCGGTGCTGGGATTCTCCATCCAGTCTGGCGGGGTCCTTTCTCCGATCAACGGCTCGCCGTTTGCCGCGGGCGCAGCGCCCATTGGGCTGGGTATTGATCCGCAGGGAGCGCTTTTGTATGCCGCCAACAGCGGATCAAACAGTGTTTCTGCCTATGCGATTGATGCCGGTACCGGCGCGCTGGGCGCAGTGACCGGATCGCCGTTCCCCACCGGAGGCGTTGGGCCTTCCGCCGTTGCCGTGGATGCGGACACTTCTTTCTTGTACGTGACCGAGCAGGGGAGCCACGATATCGCAGCTTTTAATATCGCGTCGAATGGCGCGCTGCAGCCGATGAAGGGCTCGCCCTTTGGCGTGGCCACGGCTGCCTCGGCCATTACTGTGGTGCGGCGATAAGAAGCGTCTGAATCGGGCAAAGGGCCAACGGTCGACGAAAGGGTGCTGTGCTCCGCTGGAGAAATCCTTGTCAACCAAATCGTGGTGATAACCTGCTTCGCTAATCAGGATACAAAGATGTTGCGCGTCGCTGTGCGGATCGTTGCTGTCTCCCGGCCAGGATATCATCCACTACCTGGATGAACTTTGCAGGATCATCCGGCGAAGCATGGAAGTCACATGACACTTGCTTTTCGCCCATGCGCTCAAGGGAGACAATTGGGGCAGGGCAGTTACCCTGAAACGTCTTAATCAGATTCAACTTGTCTTTTTCAGGGATTGAATGGCCGAGAATAAATAAATCGAAGTCGGAGTTTTGGCACTGCTCCACGGCGTCACTAAATCCAAGAGCAGAAGTAACGTTATATCCCCGGTGCTCCAGCAGCATCTTGCGGGTCGCAAGCAGGGCTTGATCGTATGAGACGGATAGTATGCGCTTGGACATTTCCCCCCTCCTTTGGGTCCAAACTGCGGCACTATTCTCAGATACCGGAATCAATGGTGTCAAGAGGGTTTAGAGCGCTTCTAAAATTACTGCATCCCGGTGAGGGTGGAGCAGGTCTTTAGACCTGCGGTATGCCGCTACAAATGGCCGGCTTCAGCCGCTGAGGTAAAACTCTGTGGATACATCGATTCTAGAATTCCTGTAGGGCGCGTTTCAGGCAGTCGGCAAAAGAATATCAGTGATGGCGCCTTGGCGGCTGGAACCTGGTAACTACGCTAACTGCCGGTGATTTGTGAAGGCCGCTAAAATCGCGGCCACGGAAGTCTCGCCGCGAGTGCCATTCAGCCTATGCACTGTTGGTGCTTGTGCCCGATTTTCAAACCGTGTTAAACAAGCACGTACGATGGAATCGGTGTACCAGGACGAAGCAGAGGTTAGCGAAATACAGCTAACGCCGCAGGACCATCTTCGTCTGCAATGGCAGCAACAGCCTGGGGGCATCCCACTGCTGCGCCAGAAGAACGTGATTGACCAGAACGCTGAACTTCTGCCTTATGCCGCTGTTGCTGGATTGCGGGGCTGGATTGCTCCCGGCATGTTTGCGCTGCAAGGCCTGGTGCTGATTGCATTCATTGCCGCTGCGCTCAACTGGCAAATGACCCGGCATTCCGGCAAGCTGCAAGATGAAATCACGGCGTTGCAGGCAAGCTCAAAGACTGAGATCACGCGCCAGGAAGAGATCATCTCCGCCACGCAGGCGGAGATCAGAAGAATTTCCAGTTCTCCCAATTCAAGCTTTAAGCTGCATATATCGGCGCAGCCGCTCAGTCGTGAGCAGGCGCTTGTGGCGCTGAATAATTCGCTGGAAGAATCGCGCAGCTCTGAAGAGCAGTACAAGGAAAATATGGCGGCGCGGGAGCATAAGCTTCGCGCGCGGCAAAGCGCGCTGGCCATCGTAAATTCCGGCAGCCCGCTTATTTTTTCGCTGGCGCTGTTTCTGTCTGCGGGCTTGTTCAGCCAGGGCGCGCAGAAAGAGTTTCCTCGCAACCGCCATGCGCGTAATCTGGCCGACTATTATCTCTACTTCATTACCGCTGAAGGCCTTTGGCCGAATCTGGTGCTGCTGGGATTTTTATTTGTCGCATTCAGCGGCGCCGACTATGGCCTGGGCGAGCTGTTCTCCAGCGTTGGTCCGCTTTTCTGGGTTGTGTTCTGGATCGGCTTTTATGGCCTGCTGCTGCACTTCTTTGTGATGACGGCTCGCGGCCTCTATCGCGCCATGCAGGCGCGTCCGCCTGCAACTGAATGGGGCTTCGATAACCGACTGCTTTTCCGGATCCACAATAGCTTTTTCATGGTCTTTGCCGGACTGGAAGCCGTGTTCCTGGTGCTGTGCTACGCGTTTTATTTTCTGCAGAGCCACGCGGCATAGGCCACTTGCGAAAATGAGCCTGCCTTCCACTGCAAGATGATGCGCCCGTACTTCGCGTCTTCCACGCTCCTAACTGTCTTTGCGATATAGCAGATTGCGCATCGCCTCTCGACGAGCTTCATTCGCGTCCTTGGTATTCTTGTGTTCCAGAGCGTCCATCCGGCCCTTGGTTTCAGGCTCCGCGCTTTCAGGCTCGCTGCACGCGGGACAGCGGTTGGCAAAGCCGGGCTTGTCCGGTTTCAGCTCAAACCTCCTCAGCGCACACGGAACAAACTTTGATAGGAAACGGCATATTGCTTTGATACAACGCGTCTCTACTTCAGCTGCTCAATCTCTTCCAGTTCCTTCTCATCAATCTTCTTGATGCCCAGATGTTTTTGCAGCCAGCGGTCGCGGTCCAGGCGAGCAGCGGCGTTGAGCGCATGCGGAGCGTTGTAAAACTCCATCTTTTTATCTTTGGAGCTGAAGCGGTCAAGATATTTCTGGGCCATCTCTTTGCTGATGGGATCGCCCGACGCAAATTGCAGGAAGATGCTTTCGCGGTCGGTATGGCCCAGAAAATAAACCGGATCGTCCCACGCGTACTCACGGAAATATTCGCGGATGTTGTCTGCGCCCACTTCCTTTATATGTGCGATTGTCTGCGGATCTTTGCTGGCGAAGGTCTCCTCTTCGTCGGCATAGCCGCTGGCCATAAGCACATACGCGATGATGCGGGTTTCCACTCCGGCCATGATCGCGCCCACGTGCGCATCCCAGCTATGGCCAACGTAAGCAATACGCTTGCGATCAACGTCCGCGCGCCCGTAAAGCAGGTCGATGCCGCGGCGAAGATCAGTGACCTGATGGACGGCGGCTTCACTCTGCTGCTTTGCCGCTTCCAGCGGGCCGGAATCGTTGTTGGCTTCAACCCATTCGTGGCGGACCTGCGGTGCATCAATCAGCAGTGACACCACGCCGGAACGCGCCAGCGCCACGGCCTCCTCCAGGAACTCATCTTTGTTGGCCAGCGGCGAGCCTTTCTTGAGCCAATGGCCCCAGATGATAGCGGGAAACGGGCCGCCGCCCGGAGGAATCAGCAGGTAAGCCGGCACGCGATCTCCACTGGCGCCAGCGTAATTGAGCTCGATCAGACGCACCTTGTCGCGCTTATGCACGTCCGTCTCGCGTATTTCCAGTCCGGCATGGCTGTCATAGTCAAAGCGCGGCAGCAGGTCAGGATAGGAAGGCTTGGGCGGTTCCGCGTTTGATTCCGCCTGCGTGGGTTGAGCGGCAGGCGATGAAGAAGGCGTCGGCGTAGCCGCGGGACCGGGTGCGGTGTTTGATCCCGGCCGGTTCAGCGTTGGCCGGTCAGAAGGCGTCGGCGTAGACGACGGTGGTGGAGTTGGCGAAGGCGATTGCGCCGCCCCGCTCACGATCAGAGATGACAAGAAGATAAATGACAATAAAGTCCGCATGAATTCAATCCGTATTTCCTAAAAAGATGCTTCTAACACTCTATCGCGAAGACCATGTTCTCTGCTGGGAAACGTGATAGTTGCCCCAGCTGTGGCGCGGTGCTAATCTCAAGCCCTCATGGACCCCATGGAAGCCACAAGCCCCGCCCGGAACTTCGGCCCAAAGAATCCGGAAACGTTTTTTGCCGCACAGAAGCGCAATCGCCGCGCAACGTGGCGCATGTCAGCGCTGTGCACCTTTGCTGCTTTCATCATGGGCTTGCCGCTCACGCTGGTGCTTACGCCATTGCTCTATGCCATTGGCATGATTGTTCTGGAGACGGTCAACCATTTCTCACCCCAACCGGAGCTGTTGCAGCAGGCCAATGATCTGGCCAAGCTTGGCCTGCGCGTCGCCGACTTTGTGATCAACCAGAAAGGCACGCTTGATCCCGGCGAGTTGGCCACCGGACTGGCGTTCGCATTGTTGCCCGGCATTGTGTTCGCTTTTGGATTGTGGTTTGCCATGCTGGCGTTGTTTCGTCATGGGGGCGTGGGCGGCACGCTCGCCAGCATGAACGCGCGCGAGCCCAATCAGGCTGACCTTAAAGAGCTTCAGCTTGCGGACACGGCGCAGGAAATGGCCATCGCCGCCGGATTGCCCGCCCCTAAGATCATGCTTGTCGATTCCATTGGCGCAAACGCCGCTGCCGTGGGAACTTCAGCACATGATGCGCGCATCGTGATTTCGCGCCGCCTGCTTGACGATCTTGATCGCGACCAGATGCAAGCAATTTTGGCGCACCTCGTTGGATCCATCGGCAATGGCGACCTGGGAATCGCATTCACCGTAACGAGCGTTTTTGAAACCAGCGGCCTGCTGGTGAACCTTATCAATGCGCCGTTCAGCAAAGAGTCGCGCAGCAGGCTCTGGCGCGTAGCGCGTTACATGCTCGGCGGCGGCACGCCGGAAAAACGAGCGGCAGATGCAGCGGCAATCGCTGAATCACTGGCCACCTCACTCGATGGCGACACGCCTGGAATGGACAACTATTTCAAGCAGGGCAATCCCGGACTGATCAAGAAAGCTTACCGCCTTCTGCTCTTCCCGCTGATGTTCACCAACATGGTCATCAACATAACCCTCTGGTTCTTCCTGAACGTGCTGCTGGGCCCGTGCATGGCTATGCTGTGGCGCACGCGCCGTTATCTGGCGGACGCCAGTTCGGTGGAACTCACGCGCAATCCAGACGCGCTGGCCCGCGCCCTGCAATGTCTGAGTGAAGACAACACCGCCTTCGATAGTGGCGATTGGGCCACGCATCTTTTTGTAGTGAATCCCAAAGGTGACAGCGGCTTGCGCGGACAGCAGCCCAGCCAACAGCAAATGGCAAAAGCCATCCAGGCGTGGGCATCAACGGCGCACATCATGTCGGCACAAGATGCGGCGAATCTTTATGACACGCCGGTTGTGGCGCAGGGCGCGGCAGGGGGTGCCGCGGGGCTTACGGGAAATGACTGGCCCAGCGTGCGCCAGGAAATCATCACCACCGTAAAAGCCGCAGCCATGGGAGATCCGCAAGCCATGGCGCGGATGCGCGCGATGGCAGAGATGATGGGCGAAAGATTGCCTGCGGGCCTTGGCGAGCTACCCAATTTTGCCGACATTCAGGCGGCCAGCCACGGAGATATGGCCGCGATCCAGCGCTTGAAACAGGCGCAGGAAGGCAGGCGGCAAGCCCAGCCAAGACGCAGCCAATCCGGTCTGCAGATGCAGAGCTTTGTCTCGTTTCATCCCCCGCTGGTGAAACGCGCCAAGCGATTGCAAAAGATGGGCTCGCATATGATCGCGCCGGTACGAGCGGGTGGATGGGTGCTTACGGTCTTCATGACCCTGCTCTACGTGATCATCGTGCCGCTGCTCACAGTGGCCGGCGGGCTCATGCTGTTTGTGATTGCCATGTTAATTGGCATGAACCTGATGTTACTGGCAGTGTGGTTAACCGCGATACATTGGTTTTTTGTCTGGCTGAATGGCAGATGAGTAATGATATTGTTTTCAAGAATCGTCTTTTGTCAATATCGTCATCTCGAGTTTCGTAAATGAGGACGCGCTGGCATTGGAGCGTTTCCTGAGTTGCTATATGCACCACACACGTCGAGGTTAGCGATTTCATCTCCCCCGCATTCATGAGGTTAGAGATGAGTGGTTCGGGTACAGCAATCTTAGGTATATTCAGAGCAATTAAGTGGATGAGAACCTACCGGATGGTTTGTTATAGACAAAGCGGAAAGAAACGGGTGGGCCGCGCACCCATCCGCTCAGTAAACCGAACATCTTTCAGAACACGCTGGAGCAGAAGCCCTTGAACCACTTACCTCCTGACTCAGTGAAAGCAAAGCCGAGAACATTGTCGAAACTGTTCCCAGCAGTTATTCGTGTATCTGCAAAACCGGGCCTGTCAATCGTAGAGTAATGGCCTTTATCAAAGGAAAAGCCGTTCTGAAACCCGGCGGAATCGATATATGTTCCGACGACATCGCCATTGTTGGTAATCTTTACCGGAAACGTTACTGCCGCCCCCGGAAAGTCTATATTCGTAAAAGCCCCATTTTTCCACATAAAGCCGTGAGTCCCGTCGCTTTGTCCTGAGATGAAATAATTACCAACGATCACCCCCTGATTGTTGATGCTGCTGGCAAGAGTTCCGCCTGTAGCACCGGGAAAAGAGATGATGGTGAGTTTGCCCTGATGCAAGAGGAAGCCGAATTCAGAGCCAGTTCCAGTGAACTGGCCGACGATGTCGCCCAGATCGTTCACGCCATTGGCCACGGTGGATGCATTGGGAAAGCCGGGAATGGTTACCTGGTGAAAAACGCCATTGTGTACCATGAAGGCCCGCTGTAAGTTCGGCTGTCCGGTCACGTCAAACCACCCGACGATCACTCCGTTTTTGTTGATGTCTTGCGGGAAGGTATCAGCCGAGCCGGGAAACCTGAAGTGTGTGAAAGTGCCGTTACTAAACAGAAATCCGGTGGTATTAGAATTGCTTCCGGAACTGCTAGAGAGTACGCCCACGATAGCTCCCTTATCATTAAGACCACCAGGCGCCGTGGTAGTACCCGGGGGAGAGGGAATGATCAGATTCTGAAATCCACATTTTCCGGTGGAGCTTCCATCCTGAGCGGTGAGGGAAATGTTCAGGCTTAGAATGCTGAGGAATGACAAGGCTAGAAATGTTTTTCTGCAAAGTGGCATAGCACACCTTTCCTCTGGATTGTGGGGAACGCTCAGTGAGATGAGTAGCTGCAGGAAAAAGAGGGCTGCTGGCAGGACTTATTGACGCCGCGAATGGCGCAAACAACATTAATATTGTTTAATTTCTCTTGGCAAGAAGAATGGCGGGCACAATGCACTAAGCTGCAATGTATTGTGCCGTCGCCCAGTAATGCTCGCGCTTACAGTCTAAGCAAGTTTGCGTGAGCTCTTAGTAGTGCTGCCAGCGCTTTGCCCGGAAAGCGAACTTGAGGCATTGAGATTCGCTCCATCGTCAACGCCGACACCCAACCGGTCAACTAACTCGCCCCAAGCCAGCCTCCTACCAGGGCTATCACGACGGCCACAAAGGAAAGAGCTAAAGCCATACCGCCTGGATTTGCAGGATCGGGCCGGCGAAGCAGGAAGCTGCAAATGAAAAGAACCACCACAAGCACGTTCAATCCGCCATGCCAGAGGCCAACAGACTTGGCGCGTGTGTTGGCTGGAATTGCAAGCCAGTCAATCAAGCCGAAAACTGCAGCAAGCAGCCCGCTTATAACTCCAGCTCCAATCATGTACCACGCCATTGACGACCATTTTGGATTGGATGTGCTCAAGCTGATGACATCAAAGATGACTGAGGTAGCAAGAACTCCCAGTGGAAAAACAATTAGCATCGGATGAACGGGATGTCCCGCAACCTTGACCTTACCCTCCATTATTACCCCCTAAAGAGTCGCAGTTGTATCGCGACAAGATGTGCTCTGATTAGAAGGCAGTTGAGGCACTTAGGATGCCGGACGGAGGGACATTGTGCTTGCTTTTTAAAGTTGACTATCTATAAACCACTTAGATAAATACGGTTGAGCGCTTTCGCCCAAATCTGACGAGAGTTTTTCAAGAACGCTTATGCCGCAATCTCCCCCGGCGAAATCTCATCCACGTAGCACCAGATCCATGCTTCGCCCGGCTCAATGGAGCGGATCAGCGGATGCTTGCTGCGATGAAAGTGTTTTGTCGCGTGCTTGTTCTTGGATGAATCGCAGCAGCCAACGTGTCCGCATTCCAGGCAAAGGCGCAAGTGGACCCATGTATCGCCGGTCTTGATGCAATCTTCACAGACATCCGTATCAGTGGATTTAAATTTGATCTGCTTCATGTGGCTACAGTTCTGGGCCATGTTTTCTCCTTAAAGCCTTCTCCTTAAGCCGCTCCTTTATGCCGCACCAGCGGCAGGTTCGTCGGTTCTCTCAAGCGCGCCGCGGTCCCACTTTGCGGCTGAAGCGCCGGCTTCATAGGTGCTCTGCAAAAATTCCAGTACAGCCGCGGTAGGCGAACTCGCGCGGCGGGCATCTTCATGCATCAGCAGAAATTCACCCAGTTGTTGATGATAGAACGCCGCAGCCGGACGCACTTTCTGTTCGGCAAAGCCCTGCGGCGTTGGTGCCGCATAGCAATAGAATGCGGCATCTTTCACATCGCCGCCGCCTGTCCACCAGCCTGCGCTGATTACCTCATGCGAATAGGCTTCCTGCATGATCTTGCGCAACACAGGATCAGGATCATTGCGCTCCGGCGCGGGACGTCCGGAAAAGCGCGTGACTGCCAGATCAAAGCTGCCCCAGAAGAAATGTACCGGGCTGGATTTGCCGATGAAGCGCGAACGAAAAACTTTGAGCACGTCGTCCACGGAAACCAGCGTGCGCCAGAAGCGGCGTGCATATTCTTTATCGTAGGAGGCGTGGATTTTGTCCTGGTCAAATGCAATGGGATTGGCAATCTCCACCGGCATATGCCAGATGCTCACGTCGATCTTGAGCGCCCGCAGCGTGGACATAAATTCCTGGTAAAAATCGGCCACGGAGCGGGCCGCGAGCGGAATGATCTTCGTCGCCGGGTCGCAGGTCTTGATGATGAGTTGGTGCTCAAGAAAATCAAATTCAATTTCAAACACGCGGTCGCTATAAGGAATGGCCGAGGTAGTCAGACCGCGCGCAGTGACGTAAAGCGCCACATTCCACCAATGATTGATTTTGGGCGTTAGCGCCAGCCGCACTTTGCCCACAATCTGGGTCCACATGTGCAGCGTGTCACGCGTGTCTTGCCATGCGGAAAGAGGCAACGCAGGCCAGCAAACCTGCGAATCGGAAACAGCAGTGCTGCGGAGATCTGTCATAAGCCGCTCCAGACAGACAGTATAGCCGCAGCTTCCCGACCACCGCGAATTCAGCTCGCGATTTCCTACTCGCTAACAGGAACCTGTCTTGATCGATCGCCGCTGCGAGTCATTTCGGCGGTCTGTTCATCAAGAAGTGAATGCGCCGCGCGCAACCACTCCGCCACGCCGGCCCACGGACTTTCCATTTCACGTTCCGACACTTCAGTCAGTTTTTTATTATTCCAGCGCCATGACCATGACCGAATTTGCTTCCGGACGCTTAGATAAAGCCCTGCGCCCATCTGGTTTCCAGCATCTTGTGTGTTAGTAGCCATGTATATCTCCATCACGCGAACGAAAGGGGCCGATTATTGGGTCCGATCATTAGGTCCGATCAACGAGCGCGGCCTTCACTTCCTCGCTCGCCTGAAACGCTCCGCAGACTTTGAGCGATTGGATGACAGCGCAGGCAAGCTCGGGTGTCACGTCGTCACAAAGCCGGAGGACGCCCGTTACGTTGAGTTCAACTTGCCTCCCGGCAGCAAGAAGTCTTTCCAGGCTTTTGCGGTTGTGCATCACAATGCCTGCCACCGTCAGCCGGCTTGCAGAACTCTGCGGAAGGTCCATGCCGTGCTCGTGCAGTAGATTGCGCGCTGCGGATTGCAGAAAGGCTTCGCGGCTTGGGTAGAGACCCTGTTCCACCAAGAGATCTATTTGCTTAAGCTCATCCGAGCCCATGGTTACATCAAATTTTTGCGATTTCGAACCAGCAAAAGCGCCCGCCCCAAATGTTCCTATAAGGCCCGCCATTGCCATGAAGCTTTGTTTCCTGCTTTCCCGTTTGCTCTGCTGTTCATGGGTTGCCATTTGGTTTAGTCTCCGTAATATGTAAATGTAAATTTACATTTACATATGTGTCAAGTACAATTTTGTGAAAATTGATATGAATATTTCCCATGACTAAAAAGACTCTCGCACCCCAGCAGGAGCGCAGCCGCGAGTCACTGCGCAAACTGCAGAAAGCAACAGCTGAAGTGCTGGGACAACATGGCGTTGAGGGCGCCACCATCCCCCGCATCGCGCAGCACGCTGGCCTTACTCCTGGGGCTATTTATCGGCGCTTTCATGATAAGGAAGCGCTGCTGGAAGCAACCATCCTGGGCATACTGGAGCGGCAGGAAGAGAGAATGAAGGCCGGCCTTACGCCTGCTGCGGCCGCACAGATCCCGCTGCCTGTTTTTGCCGAGCAGGTTATTGGCGGCATGGTGCTTAGCTATCGCGTCAATGCATCTTTGTTGCGCGCCATGCGGACCTTCGTTCAGGGGCGGGCCTGCACCCCTTTTTACAACAAGTCCATGAAGACGGAAAGCCGTGCGTTTGAACACGTGGTTGGCCTGTTTATGACCCATCGCAAGAGCATCAAGCATCCTGATCCGCGGACCGCGATCTCGCTTGCCTTTATGATGGTTTCCAGCACGCTATATGATTGGGTGGTCATGCCGCTCGACGTTGGCGCATGGAAATCCTTTCTTCCCAAAGACGACCAGGCGCTCAAGCGTGAGCTTACGCGGGCGTTCCTCAGCTATCTGGGCGTGGAGCAAAAGAAGAGTTGATGGCGTTCGATCTCGTCCTAACGAATGTCTTTCGAGCTGGTTTTGTATCGTGTGTATTTTGCGCCATCAAACCGGCACAGGACCGTAGAAATCTGGACTGCTGACATGGATTGTGAGTTCATCCTTCGGCGCAGTCATTGTCGCGGGTTGCGTACTATACTCAACGGCCATGAAATGCATTGTGGTGTTCTTAGGATTGCTGGCTGTAGGAAGCTTCGTGTCTGCGCAAGCCGGGCCATCTGCACCCAAACAGGCTGCTACGGTCCAGGCTGGAACCGCCGAGGATGAGGCGACCGTTCGGGCGATTGTTAACCACTGGCAGCAGAGCTGGGAGAATTTTGACGCTTCTGTTCTGGCGGGAGATTACGCGGACGATGCGGATTGGCTGAACGCGTTTGGCGTTCGCATCAAAGGCGGCGACAAGATTGTGGAATTTGTCAGCAAGGTAGTGAAACGGCCGACCGTTCAAGGACGCCATACCACATGGGGCCGTCCGCTTTGTGCGTCCAGACGTGGCTCTGGCTTCCCGCGACTACACGACAGTTGGACACAAGACCTTGAATGGCCAGGAGATGCCGCCGAGAAATACCCATTCAACGTGGCTTTTGACAAAGGATGGAGGGAAATGGCGCATCGCCAGCCAGGTCATTAGCGATGACAATGCGGCTGGCACCCCGGCAAAATAATCGGGTGCGCTCTATTCATTGCATGCGATCTTGAAATCCATCAAAAGCCGCAAGCCCCGAGCGGCGGCGAGCGGCGCGCAACAGGAGCAGAAGAAGCTTCATAATGAGGAAAATGTTGAGCGGTTTGGAGCGGCAGCGACGTTAAATAATGATGCGCTCGTCCCCCACGCGGCGCGTGATGCGCTGCTGGTCAAGATATTCAAGCAGTGGAATGGCGTATTTGCGGGTTACCCCGGTGAGGTCTTTGAAGGTGGGTACGTCGATCTTGGGCGTCTTGGCTTTTTGCGTTGCCATAAGCTGACGAAGCCCCTGCAATGCGGTCTGGTGAAAGACCAGATCGTCCGCCAGTTTAATGAGCACGCGGTCGCGAAGCAGAAGCGTGACAAGTTTTTGTGCGCGGGCTTTGTCGATAGGGAGCTTGTCGAGCACTTCTTTCATCAGCGGAACTTTCAGGCCGGCGTCAGCAAACGCCTTTTCAATTTGCGCTTTGGCCTTGGCCTCTTCGTCTTTCAACTCCACGCCGCGACCAGCGAGCCGGACTTGCTCGCCGGCGACCTCTGCTTTTTTGTCGCGGGTGAGCTGAGCCAGTAGCGCTTCAAGCACGGTCTGGTGCAGATCGAGTTTTTCGCGCAGCTCTTCTTTGCTTATGCCGCCGACGAGCGGGTTGGCTTTGTGAAAAGCCTCCAATGCGGCGATGAGTTTTTCCCGCGCCTTCTGCATGGCTTCGCTAGAGAGCAGGAATTCCCCAACCTGAATAATTTGCTTTTGCTGCACCAGCGCTGCGATGAGCGGCTGAAGCGCTGACTGCTTCAATCCTGTCTCACGTATGGCGGCGGCAACGGAGAGACCTTCATGTCCACGCCGCGTGATGCGCCCCAGCAGAGCATCCTGGCGGTTTCCGGAGGAAAGCGTCTGAAGGAAACGTTGCACGGCATCCTGTTTCTGCCGCGACAACGGAAATGCGTCCAGCACAACCGCGCCTCCGATGGTGATAACCGGTGAAAACTGGCGCAGGATAGCGCGGTCTCCGGGCAGGAGCAGCAGAGGCTCAGCGGTACGCAATTGCGCAAAGGCTGAAGCTCCGGGCTTGAGTTCCGTCACGCCCCGCAGAGCGACTTCGGCAATCGTCTCTGAAGTGAAAGCGTGGAAGTGAACGCGCGCGCGGTTCTTCAGCGGCTTGGCGTCTTTCAGCAGAGAAATCTGAACTTCAAACTTTAGTGTGGGCTCAAAGACGCCGGGCGCGGCCAGCGTCATGCCGCGAGCCAGCTCTTCCATCTGAACGCCAGCCAGATTCAGCGCAGTTCGTTGGCCGGCGATGGCCTGGTCTGCGCTGCTGCCATGTACCTGAACGCCACGCACGCGGGCGCGCTTGCGCGAAGGAAATACCTCGACTTCTTCTTCCTTTTTTACTTTACCGGCGATGAGCGTGCCGGTAACAACCGCGCCAAAGCCTTTCATGGTAAAAACGCGATCAATAGGCAGGCGGAAAAGCGCATCAGTATCGCGGGCGGGGACATCAGCGGCAAGACGGACAATTTCGCGCTTCAGTTCGTCCAGTCCAATGCCTTTGAGCGCGCTTACGGCGACGACTGGGGAACGGCTGACATCGAGAAACGATCCGCGCACGAAATCTTCAATTTCCATGTGCGCGACGCTGAGCGTGTCTTCATCCACCATGTCCGCTTTGGTGATCACAGTGATGCCGCGAGGGATGGAAAGCAGGCGGCAGATTTCAAAGTGCTCACGGGTCTGCGGCTTGATGGATTCGTCGGCGGCGATGACCATCAGCACCAGATCCATGCCGCCGACACCGGCGAGCATGTTGCGGACAAAACGTTCGTGGCCAGGAACGTCTATGAAGCCAAGCCTGATTCTTTCTCCGCTGGGGGCCGCCAGCTCTAAATGGGCGAAGCCAAGATCGATGGTAATGCCGCGGCGCTTCTCTTCTTCCAGGCGGTCGGCATCAATGCCGGTGAGGGCTTTGACCAGCGCGGTCTTGCCATGGTCAATGTGTCCGGCGGTACCGATGATGATGGATTTCATCCGACAATCAGTGTAATTGATAAGAAAATCAAAACCTTACCACTGATGAACGCTGATGACACTGATCACGGGTTTTAAATCTTCCATGTGAACACTTCCGCAGAGATGCCGGGACTGTCTACTGAACAATTAATGTTGCCGGAACACTCTGGGTAACAGAGCCTGAAGTAGCGGTGAAGGTCACATTGTAAGTTCCTGGAGGAGTGGCCTGGTCAGCCGTGTGTGAACCTCCGCAAGCGGCAATGGAGATCAGAGCCAGGAACATCAAACAACCCGCAAGCGCAACTCCAGCGGTAGTTTTGCGGCGCGAGACAACCAATAAGCCCAAGGCTACGGCTGCACCAAACCAAAGTCCGGGAACACGGTTGGAAGCCACCGCAGTAGCTCTGGTGGTGATCTGCACGCTCAAAGACCCAACTGCACGTGCCGGAAGACCAAAGGTATTGCCTCTATCGAGAGGGAAAACAATAAGGCTGGTTCCTGGAGGCGCCCCCTGAAGACCCATCGCGACGGATCCGGAAAATTGGGGGCCGGTCGCTATTTCCAGCGTATAGCCCGCACTTTGACCTGCTGTAACAGTGGCTGAGGGAGAACCGAATTCCGAGACGAGGCTGAGCTCTGCTCCGGCCAAGCCCGTGCCGATGAACTGTATGGTGTGAGGGCTGCCGGGCGCATTGTCAGTAAACGTGATCGATCCAGTTTGCGGTCCCGCAACCGTGGGCACAAAATCTACAGTAAACCCCGGCCCAGGTGAACCTGGTTGAATATTGATGGGAGTCAGTAGAGGAGAAGAAACCGGAATAAAGAATGCACCCGTAAACTGGACATTCGTGATGGTAAGCACGCCAGTACCGGTATTCGAAAGACTGAAACCTCGCTCTTGTCCACCCGGAATTCCGCCGGAACCACCGACAGGCGATCCACCAAAGTCAACCGGCCCGGGATGGTTGACTGAAAATACCGGAGTTTGCGCCGTAGAAATGAGCTGTGCAACAAGTAAGAAAAGGAACTGTATACCGACTATGGAACTGAAAGAAGGCTTTCTGATGCGCATTGGGTCCCCCGAAAAGAGAAGTATAAATCGCAGGGAATTCAGGGAGCAATTTCCGCATGTGTGCAAGCGCGGACGAAATTTTCCTGTCTCAAACTCTTGACAAATCCATAGGCAGGAACTCTAATCTGATGCCACATCCCCTTAGAAAATTTCTGGAGTTCGCTGAAAGCAGGCGAGCCATTGAGCCACAGCATGGTTGGGAGAGTTTTTCTCATCCTGTTACGGCACCAATGCGAATTGCCGGAAAGAGAGGGCAATTGAATGGCACGAGTAGCGGTGGTTGCGGTCCACGGGGTCGGCAAACACGAGCCGGGCTCCTCTGCCCAGGCGATGGCGGAGCTGCTTCTGGGGTTGAATACCTATACCAACCCCGCAAAAGGAAGCCCATACACCGGTTTTGATGCCACAAAGATCGAGGTTCCACTTCCCGGTCCAGAGGTGTTTTCCGCTCCCCAAGAGAAGCCGGATTCCTGGTTTGAAGAGCGTCGCGGCTTTTTTGCCGACAAGTTCAGGCTGCGCAGTTGGAACAAGGGGCCGGTACCGGTTGACCTCAATGATGAATTCGCGCTGACACAAATCGGCGATTATGAAGGCGATCGGCTTTGCAGCAAATATGAGTCGGTCCGGCTCCAGGGATCGCGGAGCAAGGCCGATGGCCAAAAGGTGAATGTCGACATTTATGAGATGTATTGGGCGGACCTGGCCAAGCGCAACAATTCATTCATTCGGTTTTTCATGTCGTTTTACCAGTTGCTGATCCATCTCTGCAGCCTGGGCCGCACGGCTATAGATCACGTGGCGTTGGAGCACGCTGGCTCGTTTCCATGGCTCCTGCTGCAAAGAAGTTACAGCTACGCCACTCGCGTGCTCACGCTGGGGATGTTCAATTTTTTAATTTTATTGCCGGTAGCAGCCTTTGCGCCCATCATACTGGCCCTGTATCCGAAAACCCCGGACCAGGGCGCGCAAACCGCAGCCAGGGTGGCCGCGGTTGTTCTTGCAGTAGCGGCGGCTGGAGTGGCCGGAGCAATCCTATGGAACGCGCGGCCTCGCCGAGGTAGCAGCGCGCTTTTCTTCCTCTTGTTCGCCGGGATCAGCCTGGCGGTAGGCGGAGGCGTGCTCGCCCTGTACCAGAAACTGCTCAGCGAAAGCCAAATCACTTCTTTGACTGTGCTGGCGCTGGCCTGGTGGGTAGTCGCGCTGGCCATCGTCTATTTCTTTATCTTTGCGAACTACGATGAAGTGAGGGCCGGAGCCAAGGAGTTCGGCTTGATTTGCATAGCGGCCGTGGTGCTGGGTTTTGTCGGTTGCCTTTGGTTTGCCGCGGGCAAGTATCCAGGCCACATCATGGAAATTTACTCGGCCGCAGGGTTTTTAATGTTGCAGTACATCTTTCTTGTGCTGCGCGGCTTGTGGGCTGCCCTTCTGCTGCTGGCGATATTTTCCTGGATCATGGAGTTTGTCTGCATCCGCATTACGTCACGCCCTGAAGAAAGGGCGCGGGCACGCGCGGCTTTCCGTACCGGACGTTTCGCGTTGGCCGTGCCTACAGTCCTGCTGCTTTTGCTGACAATGTTCTTCTGGAGTGGAGCGTTTTACTACACCCGAAACGAAGTTGCACTGTATCAAAACAAGCCGGAAGAGCTGCCCCAAGCTCCGTTGCCTGGGTTCTTGAAAGCGGCTGTGATTCCCCATGAGGAGATTCCCGTTCTTTTGATGCTAGGCAGAGAAGAGAGAGACAATGCGTGGAATGATTGTTATAAAAGCGACAAGAAAGACTGCCAGGAGCTGGATCATCTTAAGTCAATACTAGCTAAAGATGTTAATGCGAAGGCGTGGGATGACTGCTATAAAGAAAGAAACTGCCAGGAGTTAAACCGCCGGCAGGTAGCACGAGATCTAGATAAAGATGCGGGAGATAGGGCGTGGAACGACTGCTATAAGGGCGATCCAAAAAACTGCCAGGAACTGAACCGTCGGCAGGTATCGGCATTGCTGGTCCAGAGCGCGCCGGTAGGGCTACCGCTGGTCCTGGCATCTCTGGGAATCGGCTTTCTGCTGTTGCTGTTACTGGCTGCGCCTTCTGCCATTCAGGAAGGGACGCATCCGTTGTCGGCAACGAACGCCGCTTCGCGACGATTGGGCAGCTGGCTTTCCGGAGCGTTTTCAGCCTTCCCAGCCGTCATCTATTTTTTCTGGCTGGCTGCATTTGGTGTGCCTGCCATTTATATTGTCGCCGCAACGATAAGTTACTGGCTGAACCCTCCACCTGATTCCCGCATGCTTCACCTCTATGTCTGGCAGTTTCAAAACTTACTTGTGAACCTGACGTTGAAGAGCGGGCCCGTGATCGCCGCGGTAGTAGTGTTCATGGCCACAGCCGGTAAAGCCATTTTCAAATCAGCCAGCACAATTCTTGACACTATCCTGGATGTTGATAACTACCTCCGCACCTCGCCGGCCAATAAGACGCCTCGGGCACGCATTGTGGAACGGTATGCAAGCCTGCTCCATTATCTTCACAAACAAGGCTATGACCGCATCGTCATCGTGGCGCACAGCCTGGGCTCGCTCATCAGCGCCGATCTGCTGCGCTTTCTGAAGCACAACCGTATTCCCTCGCTGACCTCTTATGCGTTCGCCGGGGCCGGCCCGGGCAGCACACCCATCCGCCTGTTTACCATGGGTAATCCCCTGCGCCAGCTCTTGAACCGTTTCTTTCCCGATCTATATCAATACATCCGTCTGGTGCCGGATGATTCCGGCGAATCTCCGCAGCCGCTGGTGCCGCCCGGCAGAATTCCGCAAAATGCGCGACCGGAACCCGCAGATCTTGGAATTGAAGTATGGCTCAACCATTACCGGAGCGGCGACTATGTGGGCCGTTCACTCTGGCTGGATCAATGGATGGACCGGACGGGAAGCGGCGACCAGAAAGGAGAGTTTCCAGCGGAGCCAACGGCAGATCAGTTCGCCGATCAAGCCAATCATCCCAAGCGCGTGGAAGCATGTATTGGCCTGGGCGCACACACTCACTACTGGGACCGCAGCGCGCCGGACATCGGCATGGTTGTGGATGAGTTGATTGAATAAGGTCCTATATAACCAGATGCAGGCGTTCTTCTTTTTTTGTGCTCTAAGAATTTTGGCTTCGTCTTTCCGTATGGCAAATGTCCTCCCATGCTGCCGAAGTCATGCGAAAATAGAAGTACCCGATGCCCACGACACACGCTTCCGCTATTACTCCTGAAGTCATTAAAGATCACGGCATTACGCCGCACGAATATGAACGGATCAAGACTTCACTGGGCCGCGAGCCCTCGCTGACCGAGCTGGGAATTTTTAGCGTGATGTGGAGCGAGCACTGTTCGTATAAGTCCTCGCGAGTGCACCTGAAGCGGCTGCCCACGCGCAGTAAGCTGGTGGTACAGGGCCCGGGCGAGAATGCCGGCATCATCGACATTGGCGATGGCTGGGCTTGCGCCTTCAAGATTGAGTCGCACAATCATCCTTCTTTTATTGAGCCGTTTCAGGGCGCAGCGACCGGCGTAGGCGGAATCCTACGGGACATCTTCACCATGGGCGCGCGGCCTTTTGCGGTGATGGATTCGCTGCGCTTTGGGCCGATTACGCCAACCAAAGATGTGGATCAGGCGACGGTGCACAAGAACCATTCGGTGCTGGAAGGCGTGGTCAGCGGGATTGCGTCTTACGGAAACTGTTTTGGCGTGCCGAATCTGGGCGGTGAGACGAAGTTTGAGCCTTGTTACTCGGGCAATCCGCTGGTGAATGCGTTCGCTCTGGGACTGGTGCGGCGCGACCAGATCTTTTACGCCAAGGCCGCGGGTGAAGGGAACCCCGTGATTTACGTGGGCGCAAAGACGGGGCGCGACGGCATCCACGGCGCGACGATGGCGAGCGAAGAGTTCAGCGAAGGTTCTGAACAGAAACGGCCGAACGTGCAGGTGGGCGATCCGTTTCTGGAAAAGCTGCTGCTGGAAGCGTGCGTGGAAGCGATGCATACCGGGGCCGTCGTCGGCATACAGGACATGGGCGCGGCCGGCCTGACGTGCTCCACGTGCGAAATGGGAGCGCGTGGCGGCGTTGGAATAGAAATCGAGCTTGACCGGGTGCCTCAGCGCGAAACCGGCATGAACGCCTACGAGATCATGCTGAGCGAATCGCAGGAACGCATGCTGCTGGTGGCCGAGAGCGGACGCGAGCAGGAAGTGCTGAGAGTTTTTGAGAAGTGGGGGCTCGATGGCGTGATAGTGGGGCGGGTGACAAGTGGCGGCCGGCTGCGCGTGCTGGAGCACGGGCAGCTTGTAGCAGATATCCCCAACACCGCGCTGACCGATGATGCTCCGGTGTATCACCGTCCCATGGAGCCGTGGAGCGCGCCGGTTTCGCGGACGAAGCCTGAGAGCGCGAAGTGGAGTGCGGGAGATCTCACAGAAAACCTGAAGCGGCTTTTGGCTGCGCCGAATATCTGCTCCAAGCGCTGGATTTTTGAGCAATACGATTCCATGGTGCAATCGAATACAGTGGAAGGGCCGGGCGCGGACGCGGGGCTGATGCGAATCAAGGGATCGAAGCGCGCGCTGGCCATGGCGCTGGACGGCAACGGACGCTGGTGCTGGCTTGATCCCAAGCTGGGCGCGATGCATGCTGTTGCGGAGTCGGCACGCAACGTGTCATGCACGGGAGCGACACCCGTTGCGGCGACGAACTGCCTGAACTTTGGCAATCCCGAAAAGCCGCAGATCATGTGGCAGTTCTCTCAAGTTGTGGACGGTCTGACCGAAGCCTGCACCGCGCTGGAGACGCCCATCACCGGCGGCAACGTGAGTCTCTATAACGAGACGCTTGGCGAAGGCATTTATCCCACGCCAGTGATTGGCATTGTGGGAACGCTGGAAAATGTGGAAGACGCCATGACGTTCCACTTCCGCCAGCCGGATCGTGATGTGTTTTTACTGAGCAGCGCGGGCGACACGGGCAATGCGGAAGCGGAGTTTGGGTCTTCAGAGTACGCCAAAGAAATCCTGGGGCAGAGCTGGGGCGTGCCTCCAGCACTCAATCTCAAGCAGGAAGCAGCGCTGCAGAAGTGCCTACGCGAGCTGATCAAAGAGCACGCGATTGAGTCCGCGCATGATTGCTCTGAAGGCGGCTTGGCGGTAGCGCTGGCTGAAGCCTGTTTTGTTAAGTCAAAGCCCGGAGCGGCTACACCTTACGTCGGAGCGGAAGTTGACCTTAACTCCAATGGTGTCTTCACTGAGGCGATTTTATTCGGCGAAACAGCCAGCCGGGTGGTGATAAGTTGCGACCCGAAAAAGGCTGAAATCATCCAACAAATGGCGGTAAGATGGGGCGTACGGGCGGACCAGATTGGCCGCACGATTCCTGAAAAACTAGTGATTTCCATTGACGGCAGGCAGGCAGTCTCCGCAAAAGTGTCTGATCTGCGGCAGGTTTGGGATACGGCATTGCTGAAGGCCCTGCACGTGGACGCGCCGGAACATCTGGTACCGGAAGTGTTGCAGAAGAGCTGAGAAGGCAGTAGTTGGTACTTGGCCAGATAAAACGAAGCAGCGAGGCCGACCACGCGCCGAGCGGCCCGCAAAAGGAGCTGATTTGATCTTCGCCGGAGAAAAACACTTGAGCGGTGTGGAGCGAAGCGACAAGTTCAAAGACGAATGCGGCGTGATGGCGGTGCACAATCACCTTGAAGCCTCCACTATGGCGTACCTCGGTCTGCACCAGTTGCAGCATCGCGGACAGGAGTCTGCCGGCATAGTGTCGTCCAATGGCGAGCGTCTTTACATGCACAAGGCCATGGGCGAGGTCGCCGAGATCTTTACTGAAGACGTGCTTGAAAAGCTTCCCGGCAATCTCGCCATTGGACATACGCGCTACTCGACTGCCGGTGACTCTGCTGTGCTCAATGCGCAGCCCATCATGGTGGACTGCAACAAGGGCATGATTGCTATCGCGCATAACGGCAACCTCGTTAACGCCAATGAAATCCGTGCGCGGCTGGAAGCGCAAGGCTCGATCTTCCAGACCACCAGCGACACTGAAGTGATCGTGCATCTGATCGCGCAATCCAAAGAACATACGCTGCCTGAAGCCGTGTGCGACGCCCTGCGCCGCATCGAAGGCGCGTTTTCCCTGGTCATGATGACGCGCGACCGCGTCTTTGCTATTCGCGATCCGCGCGGCTTCCGCCCGCTTTCCATGGGACGCATTCCCAACGGCGGCCCCACCGGCGACACAGTCGTTTTCGCCTCTGAGACCTGCGCGTTTGACCTGATTGGCGCCGTCTATGAGCGTGACGTCAAGCCCGGTGAGATGGTCGTCGTCGGTCCTGAAGGCACTTTCTCGCGTTTCTTTGCGTCAGAGATGAAGCAGTCCGCCTGTATCTTTGAGCATGTATATTTCTCGCGTCCAGATAGCGTCGTCTTCGGGCGTTCCGTGCAAGCCAGCCGAGAAGCCATGGGCCGGCAGTTGGCCAAGGAATCGCCCGTTGAAGCCGATCTCGTTGTGCCCGTGCCTGACTCCGGCGTAGCGGCCGCGCTCGGATACTCGTCAGAATCGCTGCTGCCGTTCCGCTTTGGGCTGATCCGCAACCACTACGTCGGACGCACCTTCATTGAGCCGGAACAGCGCGTACGCGACTTCGGCGTCAAGCTCAAGCTGAATCCTATCCGCAGCCTGCTCACCGGCAAGCGGATCATCCTGGTGGACGATTCCATTGTCCGCGGCACTACCAGCCGCAAGATCGTCCGTATGGTGCGCGACGCCGGCGCAAAAGAAGTTCACGTACGCATCTCCTGCCCGCCCACCATTTCTCCGTGCTATTACGGCGTGGACACGCCTTCCAAGGGCCAGCTTATTGCTTCCAACAAGTCGCTGGAAGAAATCCGCAACTATATTGGCGCCGACTCGCTGGCATATCTCTCGCTGGACGGTCTGCGCCAGGCTTGCGCTGAAGGTGAGAAGACCACTTATTGTTCGTCCTGCTATACCGGCGTCTACCCCACGGACTTTATTCCCCTCGACAAGATCCAGCCCGTGGCGGCAAAGCCGTAACGCTCGATATCATGGTCCTAAACGGTGTGCGTTGACTTTGGGAGTTTCGGAGGATTTGGGCTTTTGATCACCCGATGTCCCGATTACCTTCAGTAAGCCAAAAAGGCCGGTATTCGGCCCTCACCGTTCCTCCCACCTCCCCCCTGGCCCGTCAAAGCGTACCTTGATGTATGTCCCTGCGGGGCCGGAGCGCTGTTTGGCGATGATGATTTTGTCCTCGCCCGTAAAGTAGCTTTTGGCTTCGCCGCCGGTGTTTGCTGGCCCGCCAGGGCGTCTGCTGTTTTCAGAATCGTGTGGCACAGCCGCCCTCGGCTGTGTTCTTATTCTTCCCACAGCCATTTGTAATCCTCGGGCCTGGAGACCAGCCCTTTTCTCACCGGATTCTCGCGGACATATCTAATTTTCTGTTCCAGACTATCCGCATGCCGTATGACATGATCGAACGACTCATCTTGCCACACCGTTCCTGACCTCTTAAGAGCTTTATTCACTGAATGAGCCGAAGCTCCCTTGATTGCTCCAACGATTTCCTCGAAGCTGAAGGTCTGCTGCTTCTCGTCCTCCAATGGCGTGAAAATCATGTGCACATGATCCGGCATCACGACCGTAATGAGCATTCGCATCTTCAAACCGTTGTCATGCAAGCAGTGTTTCAGTACAAGATCACGCGCCGCTGGCGGAAGCTGCCATCGGTCGAAAGCATCAAAGGTGATGAAGTGTGGCCGGCCAGCTTTTTCAATATGAGGAAGGTTGCGGCGGTAGTTGTATTTTCGTTCTTTCAAGTGCTCTCTTTTTGTAGAGTCCCTGTGGCGCAGTTCGCCGGTGCCGTAGCTATTGATGCTCAGACGAAATTCAACCACAGCCGGGGGCGGCTGTGCCACCCGATTTTAGGAGGGATTGGCTCGCTCGTCATACGTGAGTTTTATTCTCTTCGATCTTTCGCGGACATAAATGCTCAGCTTCCGCCACACATACATTTTCTGTTGCGAAGGGCGTTTTCTCTCTTGACAAAAGCGAACAAAATACGATATAATGCGAGGTGATAAGGCTAGTATGCCAACGATCTTTGACAACATGAGCTGCTAGCTCTTAGCTGCGAGCTTCTAGTGAGAAAACAGAACCTTGGGTCGTGTTGGGGTCACCTTCCACCCCAGCGTGCCAAAAGCGAACACGACCGGGGCCCCGGCTTGGGTCGAACTGGGTCAACAGGTAGGGGGTAGGTGCCTCGGCTGAGGGTACCAGCAGAGGGCTGCAATGCCTCTGAACCATACGCCAAATGAGGTCTAGCTGCTGAAACCTACGCCAATCTGGGATGCTCTGGGGTGATATCGCTGAAGTCTACGCCAATCTGGGGTGACCGGGGGAGGGGAGGGGTTGAAATCGCCGGGATCGCCGACATCGCACGTGATCGGAAAAGCCAGAAAATTACCACTGATTCACACGGATGACACTGATCGGAATAAGACGGCTGGGATGGTCTTGGGATGGGATGCTTTAAGTACTTTGGAATCCTAGATGACGGATGGGGGGAGGGGCATAGGCTGGGTGATCCAGTGATCGGCGGCCCTGCGGCGCGAGGAAGTTACGCCGCTGACAAACTCCCTGACACCAAATCCGTTGAGCGGCCCTGGGCTGCCAGTTCGCGCTCCGCGGCACGCAGCACCGCATACTTGGCTTCAG
>DASXKZ010000104.1:0-12001 GCA_036496525.1 Candidatus Angelobacter sp. | reverse complement strand
TCCGTTAGCGCGGACGCAAATGGCACGTTGTTACCTGAGATCTGGACTGAAGCATTTGCTGCCGCGCTTCCATTCACAAATGTAACTCGTCCGGTAACCACACCCGTTCCCGGCAATATCACGGTGATTGGAACGACCTGTCCATCACTGGCAATGGCGCCGTTTACATCGGTGAAGATGCCGCCATTGCTTGGATGATGTCCACGAACGGTAAATGTTCCCACCGGAACATTGGCGATAGTCATCCTTCCGTTCGCGTCCGTGAACCCAACAAATTGGAAGAATCCGGTAGCAGCCTCAAGGATATCGACCTGGCTGTTGGCAGCGGCCGTACCGCTGGCAAAGTTCACCTGCACCTGCACAGTGCCCAGACCGATTAACGTGAGGTTCTGCGTAGTGGTCTGGTCTTTTGCCACAGAGATCTGGGCTGAGGTTGGGGCTCCCGTGTTCGGCTCAAAAGCCTTCAGGCTAAACACACCCGTGGGAATATCAAAGAACGTGAATTGTCCGTTGGCATCAGTGCGTAGATCGCGTTCAAAGAAGCCAAACGCTGTGGATCCCTGCACACTTACCCCAACATTTGGAGCTGGAAGTCCATGGGCTGTGATGATTGTGCCTGTCACAGTCCCGGTTGGCTCAATGAAGATGTCAGCATTGCTGGCGTGGCCGGCAGTGACGGCGACACTGTTCGAACCAAAAAGATCGCTACCGCCCTGCGGCACTGAAGTCTCTGCCTGGAGGCTGAAGACGCCCGGTGGAACGCCGGTCAACACGTAAGAACCATCTGGCTTAATGTTAGTGAAGTTGAAGGAATTACCAAACAGTTCCACCGAACCATTATTCACCGCAACACCGGTGTGGCGGCGCACAAATCCCTGAACCACGCCGGTGTTTGTGAAGACCACATCCTGCGCGGCGCTGCTCTGGCCTGGAGCAAACGTACCGGTTGCGATCGGCGAAGCGATTCCTGTAAATGGATGGAAAGCCTGTACGCCAAAGGCATCTATTGGCACTGCAAGGCTGCTGCCGGAGTTGTTGAACGTGGAGGCGACATTGTAAGTGCCGTCCGCGGCGCTGGTAACCTGCAGCGTACGGGCATAGAAGAGGTTATTGCTGTGGAAACGTACCGTGGCGTTCGGCACGGTTGTGACTCCGTCACCCGCTAAAACTCTTCCGGTGATGGTGCCGTTCACGGCCGGCAAAGGCGCCAATGCGCTCACTCCGCTGGTGGGCACCGCAAAGTTCCGGATTTCAGTGATTTCATCCGGACTCAGGCCTGCCAGCGCTTCCGGCGGCAACTGACTCAGTCGATCGGCAGATGCTGCGGCAGAGGCTCTGCTCACCTGTTGCGCACCAAAGTGCATGTAAGCCACCGTGCCGCCTGCAGGAACCGTTATATTGCTCCACGTAATAGCCAGCTGTCCCGGACTGAAGTTCGGATTCGAAACATAAGTGGCGGAAGCGGCATGATCTGCTGCCCCCACTCCGTCAAAGCTGAATGCAAGCGCCGGTATGAAGCAGCAATTCAGGAACGGATCGCCGTCCACCACGTCGCCGATTACCACCCAGCGGTCCGCTGTCGTTGGATCCGATACATCAAGAACCTTGTCTCCAGAAGAGCTGGCCTGGATAACCGGTGAGTTGTTAAACGGACGCACATTGGACGTTACACGGAGATCAACCGTCACCGGGCTGGTGCCTGGGTTGGTGAGAACTTCGAGATAGCGGGCAAAGTATCCGTCCTGCGGCAAGAATACTTTGCGCGTCACGTTCAGGCCGGCAAGCCCGCTCTGGCGGATTACGACTTCGCGTCCGTTCTGTTCGGTGGTGGCAAATCCCGTGCCAGTAAATGGATTCGGAGTTCCTGCCGTTATCACATCAAGATGGAAGCCACCGCGGTTTGTGTTGAAATCGCCGCCATAAACCGAATTTGTGCCATCCAGAATCGAACCGTCACTCTGGAGGTTAAAGAAGAAGTCACTCGCATCCCAAAGATTCGTTGGCAGGTTGATAGCATTGTTGAGAAGCTGGATGTTTACGATAGCCACAGCCCCATCGGCGGCAATTTGTCCTGAAGCTTCTGCCACTAACTGCTGCGCGGGAACACTGGCAGTCACCGTAAACGAACCGATTGGCACGTTATTAATTGTGTATGCACCCGAGGCGTTGGATGTTGCTGAGAAGAAGCCGCCAACCTGCGCGTTAGCGCTTTGCAATGTGATGCTGACGCCATTCGCGAGCGTGCCGTTAGGATTGCGGACAGTTCCCTGCACTTGTCCCAGGCCCACAAACACAAGGTTGGTGGTGATCACGTCGCCGTTGCTTGCCAGGCTGATGCCGGTATTGCGTGCGCGCAGGCGGCCTGATCCGTCAAAGGACTGCAATGTGTACGTACCAAGCGGCAGAGCGTCAAAGCGGAAGCTTCCATCACTGGCAGTACTCACCTGACGGAAGACTGGTCCAAAGATCTGGACTGTTACATTCGCGAGCGGAGTAATGCCGTCTGCGTTAAATACCCTGCCCAGCACCGAGCCGGCAGGCTGAAGCTGTATGGTGGCTGTATTGGCCACACCGGCGGTAATGGCGCTGGTTAGAGATCCGCTCAACTGTGTGACCGGATCAGTTGCCGTTGCAAAATATGGTCCCGCAAGCACGTTGGGGAATGTGAACGTGCCATCCGATTGAGTATTCCCCTGCAGCACCGTGCCAAACTGATTCTGCTCGAAGATGGTAATTTGCGCGTTGGTGATGAGGTTGCCCGCGGCATCTTTTACCGTGACTCTGAGACTGCCGACGCCGTTCAGAACGACGTTCACCGTTCGGACTTCACCATTGGCGCTCACCTGGTTGCTCGTGCGTCCACGATCACCGGTCACTGGATCAGTCACGTCTACGGTGAAACTGCCGAGAGGAACAAAATCAAATTGGTAGTGGCCAAGAGCATCAGTCGTAGTGGTGCCATTGCTGGCTCCAAAGAGCGAGACTTGTGCGCCCGGAACAGGAGTGGCGCCATCAAAGCGGAACACAGTGCCATTGACCGTACCAAATGGAACCAGTTGGATATTGAGCGTAAGAATCTGACCGGCAAAATTAATGCTGCCTGACGACCGGCCGGCAAACCCCGTATTCGGATCACGCACTTGCACGTTCACCGTGCCGGGTGCTACGTGATCAATGAAATAACGGCCATCAGGACCAGCGGTGGTGTTGAACGTGCCATTGTTCCCTGTGACTGTAACCAGCGCAGCCGGAATCGGCTGGTTGCTTTGATTCGTAATCAATCCGGTTACAGTGCCGCCCGCGACAAGGGTGAGGTCCTGGCTGGCAATCACATTCGCTGCAATATTAACTTTGGCGCTGGCTGCGGTATTGGTTGCCGAATCCACGGTTTCAATGGTGACGCTCACCACTGGAACATCCTGGAACGTATAGGTCCCTGCTGTATCGCTTCGCACCTGGCGGCTGAGATCTGTTCCGTCAGGATTCTGTCCGTGGAGCTGTACTGAGAGATTTACCACAACTTCGCCTGAGGTACGGCGAACGACGCCCGTGACGCCGCCCGTGGGAGCAAACGTGATGTCCACGTTGCTGGTCTGGTCCTGAACTACCTGAGCAGTAGCCCTAGCAGTAAGCCCCGTGCCTTCAGAATTTGGAAGCGTAGCCACAAGCGTGTAGTTACCAGGAGGCACACCGGCAAAGCTATACGTTCCATCAGTGGCGATACTGGCTGAAGCGGCCTGTAGAAGAGCGTTACCGGAGATCCTGACATTGCCAAAGCTGACAACGTCTCCGTTGTCTCGCCTGACGGTTCCGGTGACGAGTCCGCTGTTGGAGAACACCACATTCTGGATAGCCGTAATTAATCCATTCGGGAAGCTACCCAATGTTGTAGGTGAAACCAACCCGGTCTGCCGATCAGTGGCAATCAGAGTGAATGCATCCACTGGAATTGCGACGGTGCTGCCGGTTGTGCTCAGGCTTGAATTGAATCCGAAATTGCCGTTGACATCCGAGCTGGCAAAGTAAGTTCTTCCATAGAAAACATTATTGCTTTGGAACTGTATGCTGGCGCCAGGAATTACTGTGACGTTATCATCTGCCAATACTTGTCCAGTGATTGCGCCCGCAATTGAGGGCAATGGCGTTAGCGTGCTCACACCGCCGGCAGGCACCACAAAATTCTGGATCGCTGACAGTTCCGTGGGCGAGAGGCCGGCCAGGGCTTCCGGCGGCAGTTGATCGAGCCGCTGCGCTGAAGCCAATGCCGAAGTCCGGCTGGTCTGCTGCGATGCGAAATGCATGAAGACCATTTCGCCGCCCGGCGGGACCGTTACGCTCCTCCACGTCTCCGTGAGTTGGCCAAAGTTATTGGTGAAATCGATGTTGTACTGGGCATCGGAAACCACCAGCGGTGCATTTGGCCCATCAAAAACGTGCGCCGAGGCCGGAAGGTTCGTCGATGAAGTGAACGGATCTCCATCTTCGTCGTCATCCACTGCCACCCAGTGATCGCGTGCGGTGGGATCAGAGATAGCGAGAACAGCATCTCCACTGGAGGTGGCAATGATGCGGGGTTCGCGATTGAATGTAAATCCATTCTGTACTTTGCTGATGAAGCGGAAGTTGCTGGTAAGGCGGACATCTACCGTAACGGGAGATCCGCCGGAGTTCTTCAGCACTTCCATGTAGCGTACGAAGTAACCATCCTGCGGGACGTACACTTTGCGGGTAACATCCAGCCCTGCGAGGCCCAGCTGCGTGATGGCAATTTGCCGTCCGCTTAATTCCGTTGACGCAAGGCCCTGCGTAGCTCCTTGTCCCGTAAAGCTGCTGACGGAGCCGCCCGAAATGAGGTCTAATAGGAAACCGCCCTGATGAGAAGCAAAGTCGCCGCCATAGATCTGGCTCTTGCCGCCGGCAATAGCGCCGCTCTGGGTAAGATCGAAGTTGAAATTATTCGCGTCAAACAAAGTTGACGGCAGCTGAATGATATTGGCCAGCAGCTGAATGTTTGCGGTCACCGTACCGCCATCGGTAGCCAGCACGCCTTGGTTTTGTCCCAGCAGAACTTGCGATCCTGATTGCAGCCGAGCGTTGACGGTAAAGCTGCCAAGAGGCACCTGGGCAAAGCGATAAACGCCGTTCACATCAGTAAGGACACTGAAATTACGCGACTGGCCTTGAATCGCCAGAGTAATTCCCGTTGATGGAGCCGGCGTCGAGTTAGGGTTCAGCACTGTGCCAGTTATTGTGCCGACGCCGCTGAGTACAAGATTCTGGGTAACGACCTGGTCCTGGGCAGAAATCGAAACGGCTACCGATGCCCGGACGTTTCCTGAGCTGTCAATTGCGCGTAATTGATAAGAACCGGATGGAACAATATCAAACCTGAAACCGCCAAGACCGTTCGTGGATATTTGCCGCGTTACCGGTCCACTTAGCTGCACGGAAATATTCGGGATGGTTGTTGTGCCGTCTGAAGCGAAAACAGTTCCCTGAACGGCGCCTGAGGACTGCAACTGCACTGTAGTGTTGGTAGTTGAGCCAACGGCTACGTTTCCGTTTGCAGAGCCAGTGAGATTGGTTTGCGGATTGACCGCGGATACCGAGAAATTCCCTGCCAGAACATTGGCAAAAGTCAGCGTGCCATCCGCCTGTGTTGACCCGTTCTGATGGCCGCCAAAAATGGTTTGGCTATTGAGCTGGACCTGAGCGCCGGAAACCAGGTTGAGTCCACCGTCTTTCACGGTGATTACTACTTTTCCAACCCCGATTAAAGTCACATTTGTTGGGACAATCTGGTCCTGGCTGGAGATGGTGGCGCTTGATCTTCCCCGATCTCCTGTGGCTGGATCGGTAACATCAACGGTGTAACTGCCAACCGGAACGAGGTCGAGCCGATAGTGACCCTGGGAATCAGATGTTGCGGTGTGTCCATCCGATAGAGTGATTACGGTACCGCTTGCCGGAGTAACGCCGCCAAAATGGAAAACAGTTCCGGTAATGCTGCCGGTAGCCTGTAGTGTGATAGTGGCAGTGGCCGTTTGACCATCGCCTGCCAGGGTGCCAGAAGCATGCCCGCCCAGTCGGCTGATCGCGGAACTTGCGTTCACCGTGAATGGGCCAACAAAAATATCAGTGAATGAGTAGTGGCCGGCGCCATCTGTGGTCGCAGTCTTCGATCCGCCAAAGGTGCTGCTGCTGCTCAGAGTTACCGATGCATTGGGTACCGCAATACCTGAACCATCAACAACCGCTCCTGAGATAGTTCCTTTACCCAGAAAGCTGATATTTGAAACCACTACCTGGCTGGTGGTGGAGAGCAATCCCGTGGTGCGTCCGCGGTTGCCGCTGCTGTCACTGGTCTCAACCGTAAAACTTCCCAGAGGAACAAAGTCGAAGAGGAAGTTGCCCTGATTGTCCGTAGTGGTGGTGAGAGACGTTGGACCAAACAGAGAAACGTTAATCCCGCTGCCTACCCGCGTGATGCCATCGCGTCCGAAAGCTGTTCCGCGGATGGTGCCGGACGGAGTCAACGTAAGGTTTACGTTCGCCGATTGATTAGGCGGCAGGTTGCCACTGAATCTGGTACGCAGCCCACCGGTAAGATCGACCGCGACAATCGTATATGCCCCAGGCGCAACGCCGTTAATCTGGTAAAAGCCTGTCGCATCGGCATCGGCAGTGCGTACATCAGCGCCAGACGTCAACGTAACATGCGCGCCCACCACCGGCTTCCCAGTCTGGCTTGTAACGTTTCCGGCAATTACGCCGGTATTGACCACAATCTGAATCGTGCCTAAATCAACTGTGGCATTGGCCACGCCTGGAGACTTGGGCGCAGAAGAACCTTCAAGAATCTGATTGTTTCGCGTAGTGCGCGCGACAGCGTTAAATGAACCGAGGTCCGCCGGCACTTTGGTCATGGAGAAGAAGCCGGCTGCGTCAGTGGTCGCGATGAAGAACCGGAATAGCACAACGTTTGCACCGGCGACAGGATTTCCGCCCTGATCTACCACGTGTCCCTGCACAGTGTTGGTCGGATCGGGGACCAGCGGATTCAGCCCGAGCTTCACTTCTATTCCATCGGGAATGCCATCGCCATCCGTATCGGGATTGAGCGGATTCGTGCCCAAGCGGATTTCTTCCGCGTCGGTCAATCCGTCGCCGTCGGTATCTGGATTCAACGGATTCGTTCCCCGTTTCACTTCTTCGCCGTCGGAAACACCGTCGCCGTCGGTGTCAGGATTTCTCGGGTCCGTTCCCAACTGAAATTCTTGCAGGTTCGTCAGGCCGTCATTATCTGTGTCCGCGCCAGCAACGCTGGGATCATTGGGATCAAAGCCGTGGGCAATCTTCCAGTCATCGGGAATGCCATCATTTGCAGAACTTACGATGGTATTGATATCAATCTGAAACGTTGCCGAAGCGCCTTCATTACGAGCGGTGATGAGAACCGATCCATGCTTAACCGCAGTTACCAGACCATCGGAGCTTACTGTGGCCAGCGCAGGGTTACTGCTGATGTAAAGAGTGCCCAGGGCTTGCGTACTAAAATCCTTCGTTGTGCCATTGGGCATGGTACCGGTTACGGTCAACTGTGCAGTCTGGCCCACTTTTGTAAGACTTGTCTGACTTGAAGTGAGGACCAAGGACACGGGAGCCGGATCCACTTCTCCGATCTTCAAGTTACTGGCAATCGTTTCCCCGTTAGGAATTAAAGTCAGGAACCCTGATTGCCCGCTGCGGACGCTATCTGGATCCTTGCACACCACTCGTACGCGATAGAAACCTATGTCCGCAGGCACGTTAGGAATGGCAAACGTACCATTGGCATTCACCTGCACGCTGCGATTGGCGATACTAGCCTGGCAGTTCTGGGTGAAAGTCCTAATCGGAGAATTTGGATCCAGAGGATCTGTACCCTTGGCAATTTCCACACCGTCTGGAATCCCGTCACCATCGGTATCAGGATTGTTTGGATCTGTGCCGAGTTGAAACTCTTGTAGGTTAGTTAGGCCGTCGCCGTCTGGATCCTGACTGGCAACCGTAGGATCATTTACGTCAAGGTGGTGCGCAATCTTCCAGGCATCAGGAATCCCATCGCCAAATCTCTGGTCCGCAGGGTTGACCGTAACCAGAAGCCCATCAGGCTCGTCTTGCAAATTGGTATTGGTGACAAGAACCAGCACCTGACCAGGACCCACCCCGGTGATCAGCCCTTGGCTGCTGATGGTCAAAACCGTGGAGTCGGGGCTGCTATAAATGGTAGCGGGATCGACCGTGATCTCCGTCTGAGTGGTCAGGTCAAACACGTGCAATTGGAGCGTACCGCCGACGATCATGGTGGAGGAAGTCGCGACAACACTAATGGAACTCGTCTCTACAATCTCCGGATCGGTATCTTGCGCGAAGACACCCATGCAGGAAAACATGAGAAACAGAAGCTGTCCGCAGATCGCCCTTTTCAGAGTCAGTTTTTTCATGAAAGTTGCCATGCATGTCCTCTATGCTGCGCGATACCCTTCATCCGCCTCACTGATCCGTCTTCGAAGCGCTTGCACAGGGTTGTTTTCCAACAACCTCCAGGAAGCCCTTTTTGAAATCGGACAAGGCAACCGGATCTCCGGCGCCTTGCGTTGCCTTGTCATAGGCCTCGTTCAATTTCGTATTCCACTGTTCTGCGTCTGGCAGGGTACATTTCACTTCGTCGAGCAAATTGATCATCCCCTGCACGTAATTCCTCAGGCTGTCAGGATCACCCTGATGCGCAATCGCATCCTCCACCATTTGAACGCCCTCTGCGGTCTTCCCTTTTCGCGCCGTGATCAGGCCCAGTTCGTACTGGGCATCGGTAAGGTTCGGGTTCAGCGCAATGATTTTGGCGAGGACCGCCGCTTTTTCATCTGGATCCTGCAGGCTGTCCGCATATTCCTTCAGGACCTCAGGGTCCTTGGGAGAGAGTTCCACCAGCTTCTTCAGCACCTCAGATTGTTTCTCCGCGTAGGCTTGGTGCTCCGGCGGATCTTTCTCCGTATAGGTAGCCAGATTTGAATAAGCGTTCAACAGCAGCTTGTACGCCGCCTTTTTATCGGGATAGCCCGCTTTCAACGCATTCTCGATCTGCTGAATTCCCTGTTCCATGCCGGCCCGGCCTCCGCCCATGCAATCCACGCAATTGGACTGGATCAAATGCCGACCCCGGGCAAATTCCTTCTGCCCTGGCTTAGTCGCCGCCTGGCCGGACGCAAAACCGGTAAAGCTCACAACCAAACTCAAAAACCCGATACTCCAGAAATTTTTCATGGCTCCCTTAATTCTGTGCGTGAACGTGGTTCACATTCCCAATATTGCACGGCACAGCATGTGCCGGGCCGTTTTCCGCCTGGGCGAAAGTGGCAATAGCACTGCCCGCAGTCTTGAGCACGCAATACAGGCCGGGCTGCACGCTCAACAGTCCAACAGAGGGGTTGCTCGGCGACATATCAATCGCGTTTCCATACTGATGCCGGCTAGTCTTTACTCCTCCAGCCGCTTCGTTCCGCTCAGGATTTCGCCAAGTGCTATTCACGGTCAGGGTAAAGTTTCCGGTGATGACCGTAGTCTGAGCAATACCATCCGGTCCCGCAAGAATTGCACTGCCGTCTGCGCTGACCACATCGTCACAAGTGCTTCGCGCCGCGGGCCAGCACGGCGGAGTGATCACCTTGCGCCCAATGATGTCGAAGCTTGTAGTGCCCCGCACCACCTCTGCCGTGGCAGCCAGATGCTGTGTTCCCGGCGCCGCAACTTGCTGATCTCCATTCAGCAGCGCGTTGTACTTGGCGCGGATGCTCGCCACCATCGTGGCCGGATCACCCAACATTAGCGGAGCATAGGCAGTCTTATTGATCTCCCCGGCTGGCACATTGGTAAACTGGTCCCGGCCCGGAATTGTGATCCCATGGTTCTTGTATTCCTGCCGCACAATATCGCGCGTGTCCTGCTTGATTACATGCTGGTCACTCTTGGAGCAAACCTCGGCTTTTAAAGTAAACCCAAGTGCCGGACTTTTACCGTTACTTCCGCCGCACTTTGGACAATAAGCAGGATGCGCAGGCGGATCGGGCGTGAAGCTGAAAGTTGGTCCTTTTTTATCAGCGGGCGATGGGTTCTTGATGTCACCCCGTATTCCTGTAACCGTCCACTGGATGTCGTTCGGATCGCCTCCACCCGAGAGTGACGCATTTGCCGTTATGCGCGTGTCTGACAAGAATGAGAAGTTATTGGCAAAGTCGTTGTCGTTCGGATTTGGATTGTCTGGCGGCGCCGTGATTTTGAGTGTCACGTTGAGCGGCTTGTTTTGGCACACGCCATTCTGGCAACTATCTGCCGTGCAGGCGTTGTGGTCATCGCAGCTGCTGGTACATGTTGGTGGCGGGGGTGGAGGCGGTGCGGCATGCCAACCAGAGACCCGCAATCCAAAACCTGGGTCAGAGACGATTACCGATCCATCATCGCTGACTCGGGCCGTGCCTCCGGAAACAAACTGCTCAAGGTCGTGATCGAACGAGTAGACTTCCACGACTTGGCCGGAAGCCAATCCGCTGCTGTTAGGTACCTGAATCCGTACAGGTGGATCGAATTTAACACGCGCCGGCTGCAAGGTTCCGACCAAAGCGGGCGAGGTTCCATTTGGCGGTGCCATTGGAACCTTGTCGCCATGCACTTGCGACAAGGTCATTCTGCCCACTTTTGATCCGTCAGGGAAAGTTGCTGAGTGTGCGAAGACTGTGTATGCAACACCCGGAGCCCCTTTCATGGTGATGACTACATCTTCATCGCCGCCTACAATTTTGGAATTATCCATATCGAGCGCGGGCAGGTAGATTGGACCGCTAAGAGTGTTGTTCTGACCTGCAACTGCGACCAAGGGGAATTCGAGGAAAGGATATGTTTCCGGGCGGGTTGCTGTGCTTCCATCGATATAGAGAGTCAAACTGCCTGTTGGCACGTTGAAAATCGTAAATTGACCTTTCGCGTCGGTCAGTGCAGAGATGTTGGTGTCCTTAATGCTTGCGGTAACGTTTGGAATTGGTTGGTCTGCGTTATCCAGCACAATGCCTGAAACGCGGGTGCCGGTGGGCGAGTTGGGAATAAGGCCTGACGCGGTAAAGAATGAGGGTGACCCGGGTAACCCCGTGAAGCTGGCAGAAACCACATTGTTGTTGACGCCTTCTTGTTGGGCCAGAACCAATACCACTGCTGCCCGTCCATCGTCATCTGTGGTCTTGGTTGCGGTTGGATTCCCTTCAAGCGATCCACCGCCTTGCTCAACATGGAAGACCACTGGAACTCCTGCAACAGGATTGCCGCCTGCATCGAACACGCCCACAATAAAAGGTTCCGGCAGCGGTTGTCCGGCATTTCCCCTTTGCGCTCCACCGGAAATGTCATGAATCTGGACTGGATCGCCAGCCCCCGAACTGGCGCTGAAGACAATCTGACCAACAAATCCAGGCGACGTCACTGCGACTTGGTTATTCCCAGTACCAACTCTGCTTCCCAATTGGAAGTTAATACTGGCTTGCCCGTTGACATCGGTTTGCAGCGAGAGTTGCCGTCCCACTTGCGGAAACGCCTGGATCTGCCCATCACTCTTGGCTACCGTAAATGTGACTGGCGCATTCACGATTGGTTGACCCAGAGCATTCATGAGTTCCACAACGAGCGGTTGCGGCAGGGTTGTACCAATAGCACCGGACTGATCGCCGCCGGAAATCATGACAATGCGTTGCTGGTTGGCCGGATCCTGGAAGATCACGGTTACCTGACTGACATTGACATTCCCCGCTCGGTCGGTCGCTGTCGCGGTGATTAGATTTGCTCCTGGTACTAGAAGGACGGCCGGCGCCCTAAAGCTGCGGTTAGCCACTTCCGCCGGGACTCTATTGACCACCACGCTGACCTGGGCTGAATTTACTGTCCCTGTCACGACATCGTTGACCAGACCGGTCACATT